>NZ_JACVVH010000040.1:0-45803 GCF_016647865.1 Pseudomonas sp. S60
CTTTTTGTCGCGTTTGACAAAAAGTGACTCGCCGTAAGGGCGAAAAGGTGAATAAGCGTCACCATCGCATATGGACTATGCTTGCCATGAAAACCCACGAACAGCAAACAACTTCAAACTTCAAACTTCAAACTTAAAGAGCGTGGCCGGACACACCGAGCAGACATTCTTTTACGCAAGTGGCGCTTAACCACCTTCCCGCCGTAAGGGCAAAAAGGTGAATAAGCGTCCCCATCGCAAATGGACTATACGCACTATCAAAACCCACCCAGAGATGGCGATCAACAACACTACAGCGGCGTCACCACCACCGTACACGTAGTCCCCGCCGCCAACAAAAACCCCTCCGGCACACTATCAATATGAATCCGCACCGGCACCCGCTGCGCCAACCGCACCCAGTTGAACGTCGGGTTCACATCAGCCACCAACTCACGGCTCTGCGGGTTGTCCCGATCATAGATACCCCGGGCAATACTCTCCACATGCCCCTCCAACCGCGCCCCACTCATCATCTGCAACTCCGTCGGGTCCCCCACTTTCACATGCGGCAACTTGGTTTCCTCGAAAAACCCATACACCCAGAACGAGTGCTCATCCACCACCGCCATCACCGCCTCCCCCGTACGCGCATAATCCCCCCTGTGCACATTCAGGTTGGTCACGTAGCCATCCACCGTCGCCACGATCTGCGTACGCTTGAGGTTCAGCTCCGCTGACGCCAACTGCGCCTGGGCATGCTGGTAATCAGCCAGCGCCGAACTGGCGATGTTGCTCGCATCGTCGCGGCTTTCCTTGGAGATGACCAGGTTGTCCATGTCCGCACGGCGCCTGGCGTTGACCCTGCGCATCTCCCACGTCGCTTTGCGCGAGGCCACCAGCGCCTTGGCCTGGTCGACCGCCACCTGGTAATGCGCCGGGTCGATCTGGATCAGCACATCGCCCTTCTTCACCCGCTGGTTATCCTTGACCGGCACGTCCACCACATACCCCGGCACATCGGCAGCGACGTTGATGATGTCGGCACGCACACGGCCATCCCGGGTCCAGGGCGTGGTCATGTAGTGCAGCCACAGCTGGCGACCGATCACCACCGCAGCAGTCAGCACCAACAGAGTGGCGACCAGGCTGAAGAACTTTTTCATTGAAGGTTTCTCACCAATAGAGCGACAGCGCCAAGGCGCCGAACAGGCAGACGAACAGGCTCAGGCGCAACAGCGCCGGGTGCCAGAAGAAACGGTAGCCATCGTGGCTGGCGATGAACCGGTCCAGGCCCCAGGCCAAGCCCAGCGCAAACAGGAACATCAGTGTCAGGGTGGGCATATAGACGCCATGGAAGGCAATTTCACGGGGCATGGTGCACACCTTTGTCCGGGGCCAGCGGTGACAGGGGGTCGAGCAGAGACGAGCGAATGAAGTGCAGGTAGCTTTGCGCACGGCGCAGCACCGAGGTGTCGAAGTGCCGGGCGAAGGGCTCATCGGTGGCCTGCACCCGCGAAATGGCATGGTCGACCGCCACCAGGGCCCGCTCATGGTTGCTGGCATTGGGCTGCAGGAACAGCCTTGCCAGCGCCCGCCCCATCACCCGGATCGCCTGGCGCCACGGCTGCGATTCGGCATAGGCCGGGTGCACCGGCGCGCGGTCCTGCTCCTTGCGCAGCTCGATGACCGCATGGCCGATTTCCAGCACGGTGAACATCCAGCCCATCAACTGGCTCTGCACCTGCGGCTTGCCGGCAGCAAGGCCGTAGGCCTGGTGCAACAGGTCGCGGGTGCGGCTTTCGAAGGCCGTGCCGATGCCGCGCAGCCGGCCGCTGATGGCGAACAGCACCTGCTCGCGCAGTGCCTGCTCCAGGCGGCTCCACAGCCAGCGGCTGTTGGGCGGCAGGATGATCGCCCCGGCGGCGGCGCACACGAACATGCCGATAACCATGGCGATGTAGTCGTTGATGAAGCTGTACGGGTCATACACCGTCAGGTTGTTGGGCACCGAACCGATGGCGAAGAACACCAGCAGGCCGATACCGTAGCCAGCGTAGGCCGGGCGCGACGACAGAAACGCCCCCAGCACGAACACCGGCGCCAATACCATGCACAGCAACGGGAAGCCGTCGATCCAGGGGAACACGAAAAAGGTTTCGAAGAAGCCCACCACCGCGCCGATGGCCGTGCCGCAGGCCATCTGGAAGGACAACCGCTTGGGGTTGGGCGATGCCGCAGAAAGGCCCACCGTGACCGTGGCGATCAAGGTCATCATGGCCCCGCTGGGCCAGTCGCTCAGCAACCAGTAGCTGCCCAGCAGCAACAGCACCGCCGATGCCCGCAGCCCGGCGGCCAGCGACACCAGCCAACTGGTCTGCGCCACGTAAGGCTCGTCCCACTGCTCGCGCTCGTGCTTGTGCACGGCCAGCGACGCATGGGTTTCGGCGTAGCTGTACATCTCGTCGACGAAGCGGTACAGCAACTCGAACGCGGTGTGGAAATCCAGCAGGTCCGCTTCACCGGGTTCGGTGGCCAGGTACTCGGCGCGCAGGCTGCGTACCTGGGCCTGCAGGCCCTCCCGGTAGGCCCCCAGCTCCAGGGTCAGGCGCAGCGCATCGGCGTCGGTCAGGGCGCGGTTCACATAGGGCTGCAGCAACTCGACCAAGGTCTGCAGGCCGGGCTCGATGGCGCCGACAATTTGCGACGGCCCCCGAGCACGCAGGCGTTCGATCAGGCGATGCAGGGCGTTGAAGCGCGTGGTGATGGCCATGAACTCGCTGTTCATGCGCACCAGGCGGCCACTGCGCCGCCGCATGTGGGGGTCCTCGAAGGCGGTGACGTTACGCAGGCTCTCCAGGCCTACCGCCTCGGCAACGAAACGCACGTTGCTGCTTTCAAAACGATCGCGCTGGCTGTCGCCCCGCAACGCCTCGACCACTACAGCGGCGAACACGCCAAAACGCTGGTAGAGGGCGTTGCGCATGGCGGCGCTGGCGGACTGTGGCAGCACCGCAGCACTCACGAATGTGGACACCAGGATGCCCAGGGCAATTTCCAGCACCCGCCACATGGCCGCCATGAAGGCTTGGTCCGGGTGCTGCAGCACTGGCAGGCCGATCATGGCGGCGGTGTAGCCGGCCAGCACGAACCCGTAAGCCTGGAAAGTGCGGTAGCGCATGGCCCCTGCTGAACACAGGCCCACCCACAGCGCCAGGCTGGGCAGGAACAGCTCGGTGTTCTGCGGGAAGATGGCCATCAGCGTCACCATCATGGCAGAACCTGCCAGGGTGCCCAGCACCCGATAGAAGCTCTTGGCGAACACATGCCCGCTTTGCGGCTGCATGACGATGAACACGGTGATCATGGCCGTGCGCGGCTGCGGCAGTTCCAGGCGCATGGCCAGCCACAGGGTGATGAAGGCCGCCGCCAGCACCTTGAAGATGTACACCCAGGTGACGCCGTCCGTGCGCACCCAGGCAAAAAAGCCTCGTCGCCACTCCAGGCGTTGCAGCCAGCGCAGGGGCAAGCTGGCAGCGCTCATTCTGCGCGGCCCCTTCTGGGGTTGAGGATCGCCAGGGTGGCGGGGGTTTTTGGCGCCGCCTGGCGCTGTTCGTCGGGCACATCCCTACCGGCCTGCAGGCCACCGCCCAGGGCGGTAACCAGGTCGGCATGGGCAACCAGGCGCGCGGCCTGCACCTGCTGCTGCACCTGCTGCTGGCGGAACAGCAACGTCTGCGCGTTGAGTACGTTCAGGTAGTCGGTGAGGCCGCGTTTGAACGCTACCGTGGCGATGTCGTAGGTTTTCTGCGCAGCCGCCACCGACTCGGCCGCGAAGTGCGCCTGCGCCTCCATCGACTCGCGGCGGATCAGCTGGTCGGAGACACCCTTGAGCGCATCCACCACGTTCTGGTTATAGCGCGCCACAGCCATGTCGTAGCCCGCCGAAGCGGCACCCAGTTGCGCGCGCAAGCGGCCACCGTCGAACACCGGCAAAGTGACGGCGGGGCCAACGGTGTAGTTGAACTTGCGCCCGGTGAGAAACGCCAGCGCGCCACCACCGGTGGCCATAAAGCCCAGGCTGCCTACCAGGTCGACGTTGGGGAAGAAGCCGGCGTGGGCCACATCGATGCCGCGCGCCTGCGCAGCCACCTGCCAGCGGCTGGCAACCACATCAGGCCGCTGGCCGACCAGTTCGGCGGGCAGCGTCGAGGGCAGCTTCAAGGGTGCAGCCAGTGCCAGGCTGGGGCGCTGCAACTGGGCGCCCTCCCCCGGCCCCTTGCCCGCCAGGGCAGCCAGCTGGTTGCGTGCCAGGGCAATGGCTTCGTCGAGGCTGTCGAGCTGGCGATGGATTTCCGGCAACGGCGCTTCGGCCTGGCTGACCTCGAAGTGGGTGCCGATACCGGCATCCAGGCGGCGTTGGGCCAGGGCCAGAATCTGCTGTTGCTGGGCAAGCTCGGCCTTGACGATGTCACGCTGGGCAAAGTGCAGGCTCAACTGGATGTAGGCGCGCACCACATTGTGCTGCAGTTCCAGCTGCGCCTGGCGGGCCTCGGCCACGCTCACGTGCACCTGGTCCACCGCCTGCTCGCTGGTGTTGCGCTCCCGCCCCCACAGGTCCAGGGCATAGCTCAGGCCAAGGGCCGCCTGGTTGTCCCAGGTGTTGGCACCCGACAATGCGCCAGGCCCGTAGAATTGATCTTCGGGCCAGTTGTGGCGCTTGAGTGCAGCCTGGCCATTGCCTTGCAGTTGCTCTGCCGACTCGGCGATGCCGGCCATGGCCCGGGCCTGGCGCACTCGCGCCGCCGCCATGGCCAGGCTTGGGCTGCCGGCCAGGGCCAGGGCGATCCAGTGGTCCAGTTGCGGGTCAGCATAGGCATGCCACCATTGCTGGTCGGGCCAGTGGGCGTCGCTGGCGGCTTGCTGTATGGCCTCATCCGTGCTGAGGGTGTTGGCTTGCAGCGTCTTGGTTTGCGGGGCGATGCCCCAGGTTCCGATACAGCCACTCAAACAGAGGGCAAGGGCACAGGCACTGAACGCATGGAGCGTTCTGTTGAGGCGACGCGGCACAGCTGCGGTATCCCGAGGAAAAGGTGGAGGGGCCGCGCAATTCT
Source organism: Pseudomonas sp. S60 (assembly GCF_016647865.1). NCBI lineage: Bacteria > Pseudomonadati > Pseudomonadota > Gammaproteobacteria > Pseudomonadales > Pseudomonadaceae > Pseudomonas > Pseudomonas sp. S60. Next base: position 5,094 of record NZ_JACVVH010000040.1, read on the forward strand.
AGGGGGCCGCCGCACTGGCGATAAGCGCTGTTTCCTGCGAATCTTTGTTACCAAAACAGCGATAATCCGCCTTTGGTCGTAGGCAATTTTCATCTCTTGCGCATGACTTCGTGACACAATTTTGTCCTCTACATCGAGAGTGACCCATGGACACCCTGCAAAACATGCGTGCGTTCAGTTGCGTTGCCCAGCTTGGCAGTTTCACTGCCGCAGCGGGCCAGTTGGATACCACCACCGCGAACGTGTCGCGGGCGGTTTCCAACCTGGAGGCCCACCTGCAAACCCGGCTGCTCAACCGCACCACCCGCCGCATTGCGCTGACCGAAGCCGGCAAGCGCTACCTGATGCGCTGCGAACAGATTCTGGCCTACGTGGAAGAGGCCGAGGCCGAGGCCAGTGACGCCCACGCCCGCCCGGCCGGGCAACTGAAAGTGCATTCGATGACCGGGGTGGGCCAGCACTTCGTGGTAGACGCCATCGCGCGCTATCGCGAGTCGCACCCGGACGTCACCTTCGACCTGACCATGGCCAACCGGGTACCCGACCTGCTCGACGAGGGCTACGACGTGTCCATCGTGCTGGCCACGGAGTTGCCGGACTCTGGCTTCGTGTCGCAACGGCTGGGCATCACCTACAGCATCGTGTGCGCCTCACCCGGGTACATCGCCCGCCACGGCGTGCCGCAAAAGCCCGCGGACCTGCTCAGGCACGCCTGCCTGCGCATGGTCAGCCCGGTAATCCCGCTGGAGAAATGGCTGTTCGACGGCCCGGAGGGCCAGGAGATGGTCAACGTCACCAGTTCGCCGTTCATGGTCAACACCGCCGACGCCATGCGCACGGCCATCCGCAGCGGCATGGGCGTGGGGGTGCTGCCGATCTACTCGGCCATCGAAGGCCTGCGCAACGGCAGCCTGGTGCGCATCCTGCCGGAGTACCGCCTGCAGGAACTGAACCTGTACGCCATCTACCCCTCTCGCCAATACCTGGACGCCAAGATCAAGACCTGGGTGGAATACCTGCGCAACTCCCTACCCGAAATCCTTGCTGCCCACGAGGCCGACCTGAAAACCCACCAGGTCATGATCGCCAACTAAAGGCCGCCTGGCGGCCCTCTCCAACCCAATCACGCTTCATCTTGCCGCTTCCAACTTGCAGCTTTCAGCTTGCAGCTTGCAGCTTGCAGCTTGCAGCTTGCAGCTTGTAGCTTGTAGCTTTCCGTCCGAAGGGTGTTTCGATGAAAAAGACTGTCCTGGCCTTCAGCCGCATCACGCCAGCAATGGCCGAGCGCCTGCAGCATGACTTCAACGTGATCGTGCCCAACCCCAAGCTCGGCGACATCAGTGCCCAGTTCAACGAAGCGCTGCCTGAAGCCCATGGCCTGATCGGTGTGGGCCGCAAGCTGGGGCGGGCGCAGCTGGAGGGCGCAGGCAAGCTGGAGGTGGTGTCCAGTGTGTCGGTGGGCTACGACAACTACGATCTGGACTATTTAAACGAGCGCGGCATTGCTCTGACCAACACCCCGGATGTATTGACCGAGAGCACCGCCGACCTGGGGTTTTCGCTGGTCATGGGCTGTGCCCGGCGCACCGCTGAACTGGACGCCTGGACCAAGGCCGGCAACTGGCAGGCGACCGTGGGGCCGGCGCAGTTCGGCAGCGACGTGCACGGCAAGACCCTGGGTATCGTCGGCCTGGGCAACATCGGTGCCGCCATTGCCCGCCGCGGCCGATTCGGTTTCAACATGCAGGTAATCTACGCAGGCAACAGCCGCAAGAGCGCACTGGAACAGGAACTGGGCGCGCAGTTCCGCAGCCTGGACCAGTTGCTGGCCCAAGCCGATTTTGTCTGCATCGTGGTGCCGTTGTCCGATGCCACCCGCAAGCTGATCGGCGCACGGGAACTGCAGCTGATGAAGCCCAGCGCGTTCCTGATCAACATCGCCCGCGGGCCGGTGGTGGACGAGGCGGCACTGATCAATGCACTGCAAAACGGCACCATTCGCGGCGCCGGGCTGGATGTGTACGAGAAAGAGCCGCTGGCCGACTCGCCGCTGTTCAAACTGCCCAATGCCCTGACCTTGCCGCACATTGGCTCCGCCACGGCAGAAACCCGCGAAGCCATGGCCAACCGCGCCATCGACAACCTGCGGGCAGCCCTGCTGGGCGAGCGCCCCCAGGACCTGGTGAACCCGCAGGTGTGGAAAAGCTGAACGGCCGTTCTATACCGACCTCGGCACGCCCGGGGCCACCCTGGCCCTGGGCTTGCGAAACACCAGCACATTGCCTGCCATCACCGCCACCAGGCCCAGCAGCGCGGGCGGCGTCCACTGATACCCCTCCACCGCTGCAGACACGTTCAGCGCCACCAAGGGGAACAGCACCGTGCAATAGGCCGCACGCTCCGGCCCCATGGCCCGACCAGCGTGAGGTAGGCCGTAAAGGCGATCACCGAACCCGGCACCACCAGGTACAGCAACGAACCGATGTACCGCGTGCTCCAGTCCAGGGTGAACGGCACGCCGGCCAGCACGCAGAACACCGCCAGCATCCCGGCCCCGTACATCATGCCCCAGGCATTGGTGGTCATCGGCTTGAGCCCGGCCTTCTGCTGCATGCTCGACAACAGGTTGCCTGCCGAGAAGCACAGGGTGCCCAGCAGCGCCAGGGCCATGCCGTACAAGGTTTCACGGCTGGCGGCATGGTGCGAGAGCTCCGGCCAGAACAACAGCCCCAGGCCGGCTAGCCCCAACGCCCCACCGCCGAGCACATTGGCAGCGATCTTCTGGCCGAAGAACAAGCGGGCGTTGAGCGCGTTCCACAGCGTGGCAGTGGAAAACACCACCGCGATGAGGCCGCTGGCGATCCATTGGCTGGCGCTGAGAAAACAGATGAAGTTGACGCAGAACAGGCACACACCCTGGGCCAGGCACAGCCAGTGACCACGGCGGTTCATGGCTTGCAGCTTGCGGGTGAGCAACAGCACGGCGAACAGGATCAGCCCGGCGAGGGCAAAGCGGTAGACGATGGATACCGGGATGGCGACCACGCCCAGTTGAAGTTTGAGCGCGATCCAGGTGGTGCCCCAGATCAGGACGGTGAGCAGGTAGAGTGACAGGTTCATCAGGGGCCTCAGGCGGTGGGGATCAATTCGGGGACCGCATTGCGCTGCCTTGCACGAAATCTCAAAGTGGCCGCAATCACTGTGGGGCAACTGTGTTCCACCAAATCTCAAAGTTGACGCAATCACTGTGGGAGCGGCTTCAGCCGCGAACACCGGCAAAGCCGGTGCCATACACTGCGCTGCCCGCTTCGCGGGTAAACCCGCTCCCACAGAAGGCGAGAGCAGGGTTATCTCCCAGATGCGAGTTTCATCCGGATAGCCCATTGCGGCTTGCATAAACTTGCGCATTTGTTGCGCAGGTAGCTGTAAGCCTGCCCCAGGCTCAGTAGGATGGCTGGCAAGAGGAATTGCCCATGACCCCACTCGACCAGCTGCACGTGTTCAATGCCATGCATGCCTCGCCCAATGCCCGGCTGGAACTCAGCGCGCACCTGGGTGACGGCTTGGCGGCTGCGCTGTGGCACAACCGCGACGACGCTCGCGACTACCAGGCGCCCAGCCATCACACCTTGTCGTGCTACATCGACGATGGCATCGGCACCTTCCGCCGCCAGCGCCCGGCAGACAAAGGCGCACCGGACAAGCTGTGCATACTCCCGGCCGGGCATGAGTCAAACTGGGTGATCAATGGCACCATTCGTGTCGCCCACCTGTATGTGAGCGAGGCGCAGTACGCCCTGGGCTGCGTGCGCCTGCTCGACCGTGAACCGCGTGAGCTGCAGTTGCAGGAGGCCACCTTCACGGACGACCCGCAGCAGGCCCGGCGGTTTCGCCAGCTCATACAGCTGGGTTGGGACGAACCTGCAGAACGCCTGCTGGCCAGCAGCCTTGCACACGAAGTGGTGGACCACGCCCTGCTCAGCCAGGTGGGGGTGCGTGATGGGTTGCGGCTTAAAGGGGGGCTGGCGCCGAACCTGCGGCGCCAGCTGATCGACTACATCGAGGCGCACCTGGCCCAGCCCCTCACCCTGGGCGAGCTGGCCGTGCGCTGCAACCTGTCCGAATACCATTTCGCGCGCATGTTCCGCACCAGTTTCGGGCTCCCCCCGCACCAGTACCTGCTGGCCCGCCGGCTGCAACGGGCTTGCCAGCTGCTGCGCCTGGGCGACACGCCACTGGGCGACGTGGCCATGGCCTGCGGCTTTGCCAGCGCCAGCCACTTCACCAACCGCTTTCGCCAGGCGCTGGGGGCGACACCTGGCGAATACCGGCGGGCGTTCAGCCGCTGAACCGAGGCGGGCCAGCGCGCCTTAGAACTCCAGCGTGCTGGACAGGCTGACCTGCCGGGCATCGCCCAAGGCGAAGAAGTACTGATTGACCGCCGAGCTGTAGTACACCTTGTCGAACAGGTTCTTCACGTTCAGTTGCAGGCGCACCTTGTGCTCGTCCAGTTTGGTTTCGTAGCTGGCAAAGGCATCGGCCACGGTGTAGGAAGGCAGGTCGAAGGTGTTGGTGGCGTTGCCCGGGCGCTCGCCAACATACCGCGCCCCCGCGCCCACCCGCAGGTTGTCGCCACCGAACAGGTTGCCGAAGTCGTACACCGCCGACAGCGAAGCCCCATGCCGGGCCACGTTCTGCAAGCGGTTACCTTCCAGGGCCGGGTCTTTTGTCACCTTGGCGTCGGTGAAGGCGTAGCTGCCGATCAGGCTCCACCGCTCGCTCAACTGGCCGGTGAGGTCGAGCTCGACGCCACGCGAACTGACTTCGCCGGCATTGCTGTACACCGTCTCGCGGGTGGTGGAGTCGAAGTTGGACACCAGCACGTTGCGCTTGGTGATATCGAACAGCGCCAGGGTGCCGGTGATGCGGCCAGGCACATCGAGCTTGGCGCCCAGCTCCCAGGACTTACCCTCTTCCGGCGCGATTGCTGAGTCCAGCACCACATTGCCGGCCAGCGGCGCGATGGTGGAATTGGGCTTGAACGACTCGCTGTAGCTGCCATAGAACGACAGCTGTTCGTCCACCTTGTAGACGATACCGGCGTGGGGCACCCAGGTCTGGCCGCTGATATCGGTGTTGGCCTTGAACGGGCGGCCGCGACCGGCGTACTGGTCGTACTGCTGGAAGCGCCCACCCGCCACCAGGATCCAGTGGTCGTCCAGGTGCAGCGCGTCCTGCAGGAATACCGCGTCGGTGCGCAGCTTGTCGGTCTGGTCGCTGTCGCTGGCGCGCACAGTGGTGCCCTCCACTTCACGCCCATAGACCGGGTTCAGGTAGCTGAACACCGACTTGGGGGTCTGGCGGATCAGGTCGGCGCGGTAGATCTTGCGGTCTTCGTGGTCCACGCCGAACAGCAGGTCATGCTGCATGCCGGCCAGTTGCACATTGCCGGCCAGGCTCAGGGTCACGAACTGGTCGCGGCTCATGGCGCCCTGGGTACCGTCGATGCTGCGGGTGAGCGTGCCATTGCGCGTGTTGATGCCGGTGACGCGCACCTGGCTGGCGTCGTAGGTTTCGCGGTTGAAGCTGTAGCCCAGGTGCAGCTTCCAGTCGTCGGCGAGCTGGTGGTCCACCTCCAGCCGGTACAGGTCCGAGCGCCCCTGCATGTCATTGAATGGCTCATCCAGGCGCCGTGTGGCCGGGATGTTCAGCGGGTGCCCATCATTGCCGAAGGCCGTGCCGCGGTCGAACGGCGAGAGAAACTCCCGGTGTTCGTAGGCCAGCACTACCTGGGTGTCCTCGCCCAACCAGGCCAGCGAAGGCGCTATCAAGGTTTCCCGGTGCACGCCGTAGTTGCGCCAGTAGTCTTCGTCTTCATGATCGGCGATCAGGCGGTAGGCGAAGTTGCTGTCACCCAGTGCACCGGTGCTGTCGAAGCCACCGCCACTGCCATTTTTGCCGCTGCCATAGCTGGAACCGCGCACGGTCAGGGCGTTGTACTGCTCCAGTTGCGGCCGTTTGCTGACCACGTTGATCACCCCACCCGGGTCCTGGATGCCATACAGCAGCGAGGCCGGGCCTTTGAGCACTTCCACCCGCTCGGTGCTGGCATTGAGGGCGCGGCCCTGCACCACCGGCATGCCGTCGCGCATGATCGAGCCGTCGCGGTTGTCGCCAAAGCCGCGCTTCATCACGGTGTCTGCCGTGCCGCCGAAGTTGTTGCCCTGGGTGATGCCGCTGACATTGGCCAGGGCATCGTCCAGGTTGCGCGGCGCCTGGTCGCGGATGACCTGCGCCGGCACCACGTTGATGGCCTGGGGGATGTCCTGGTTGGGCCCCTGCCCGCGCATGATCGATGCGGTGGCCGGTGGCTGGTAGCTGGTGCTGTCCAGTTGCGAAGTGACGGTGGTGGCCTGCAGGCTGAGGGCACCGGAGGTGTCCGCCGCTTCCACGGTGAGCGTGCGTGCGTCCACGCGGCGCCATGCCAGGCCGGCGCTGCCGAGCAACTGCTGCAGCGCCTGCTCGGCACTGAATCGGCCTTGCAAGGCCGGTGCCTGTACCGCCGGCAACGCCAGGGTGTAGAGCACGCTTTGGCCGGTGGTGCGGCTGAACGCGTTGAGGGCCTGGGCCAGCGGCTGCGCTGGTTGGGCAAAGGTATAGGCCTGCGACTGCTCGGCGGCGCTGGCCACGGGGGCGACAGTGAGCGGCGGCAGCACGGCAAGGCCAAGCCAGAGGGGAACGCAACGCGAGGTGAACTTCATGAACGCTGACCTGTGAGAGGGTAATCACTGCGAATGAATCGCACTTCCACTCATTACACGGATGCGGCGAGCGATTACCTCACCCCCACACAACAGTTTTTTTTGCGCAGCCGGCTACGGGCGGATCAGGGTCAGGCGCCCGAGCACCGTGTGCCGCTCGAAGCCCACCACCTTGCCGAGGGAGTCCAGCGCCAGCATCGGCTCGGCAACCGGGAAGCTGCCACTGACCAGCCGTTGCCCCAGGGCATCGTCGAGCAGCAGGATTCGCCCGGGGTAATAGCGCCTCAGGTCGTCCAGCACCTGCGCCAGCGGCGCCTGGGAGTAGTTCAGCCAGCCCTCGCGCCAAGCCAGGCGGTTGTCGCTGTTGACCATGACGGTATTGCCGACCTGGCCAGAGGCGTACATCACCTGCTGGTTGGCCGTGAGCTCACGGCCCGCGGCGCCTTGGGCCGGGCTTACCGCCACCCGACCACTGCGTACCGTCACCTGCGCCCCCGCACCCTGGTCGCGCACCTCGAACTGGGTACCCAGCACGCGCACCTGCCCCCCTGCGGCGTCGACCAAAAACGGCTCGCCGGTGTGCGTCACCTGGAAGAACGCAGCGCCATGCAGCAACCGCACCCGGCGGTGACCCTGGGCAAACTGCACAGCGATCGCACTGTGGGCATCCAGGGTCACCTGGGACTGGTCGGGCAAGGTGACGTGCCGCACCTGCCCGGCGCTGCTGTAGTCGGCCTGTAAATCCTGAATCCAGTAGCCCGGCTGCCAGCCCCCGGCCATGCCTAACGCCAGCACCAGGCACGCCGCAGCCGCCAGCCCGGCCACCCGACGCCCCCAGGGCCGCCGCGACACAGGCCGGGCCATGGCGTCGAGGTAGCCTTGCAGGGCGTGCTGGTCTTCAGCGGCCAGGGCGGCGGCAACAGGCCCACTGTTGTGCCAGGCCGACTGGGCCTGGGCATAGGCCGCAGGGTGCTGGGGGTCTGCCAGCAGCCAGCGCCTGAACGCGGCGCTTTGGGCCTGCGCCGGCTGCTCGTTGATGCGGCCCAGCCACTGCGAGGCGGCCTGAAACTGCGCGTCGGTGATCGGCGGTAGACGGCTCATCGGTGGGCGCTCCCTGGCCGGCGTGGAGTGGACGCGGGCTCGGCAACACTGGCCTTGCACGCTTGCAGGGCGCGCATCATATGCTTTTCCACGGCGCTCTGGGACAGTTGCATAGCGCTGGCGATCTCGCCGTACTTGCAACCATGCACGCGGTTGAGGAGGAAGATCTGCCGGGTGCGTTCGGGCAGCGCCCGCAGGGCGGCCTCGATGCGTTGCAGGTCGTGGGCCACTTCCAGGGCCTGTTCGGGGGTTTGGCCTGGGCTGTGCTCATCGGCAGGCAACGCGCCTTCCGCTGCACGCTCGCGGCTGCCTTCACTGCGCAGGTGGTCGATGGCCAGGTTGCCGGCGCAGCGCAGCAGGTAGGTATCGAGCGCCTCTACCTTGACTTCGGGCCGCCCCCAGAAGCGCAGGAACAACTCCTGGACCAGGTCTGACGCCGTGGCCCGGCAGCCCACCCGGCGGCTGACCAAGGCTTCCATGCGTGCCCGCTGGGCCATAAAAACCTGGGTGAAGCGCACCCGGCTGCCGAGGGTGTCGGCAACGGGTTGTACCTCATCTTCAGGCTGGGCCACGGCATCAAACGGCGAACAGGGCCAATAACGGCCCCATCAGCACACTGACAGCGGCCAGCTTCAGCAGCAGGCGGGGCTGATACGGCAAGACAAACACCCACAAGGTCACGCCCGCCATGATCACCGCCGCCCACTCCACCAAGCCGTAGGCCCAGCCACGCAGGTGCACGCTGAGCACCAGCGACACCACCAGCAGCAACCAGCCCGCCACCTGCAGGGCCTTCAGTTGCCCGGGGCGCGGCTTGCGCCCCAGCAGGTCGCTGAAGTGTTTTTCCATGGCCAGGCACAGGGCTGCGAAGCCGGCGAAAGCGATCAGTGCATTGCCCAGCATCAGCTTGCCTCCGCAGGTTCGGTGGCCGCATTGCGCGCAGCACGCGGGGTACGCTTGGCGGCCACCTTGGGGGTGCGCAGCATCTTGCTGGCCAGCCAGGCCAGGAACACACCGCTGGCCAGTGCCGTGAGGTCAAACCCGGCCATGGTCCAGTCACCGGTCTGCAGCGAGTTCCCCAGCCCACGGTCGGTGGTAAGGGCGTTGAGCAGGGGCAGCAAAGCGAAGGCCAATGCCCCCAGCGCCAGTTGCTCGGCCCAGGCGCGTCGGCCGCTGCGCAGCACGGCATGCACCAGCGACAGGCCCCAGCTGATGAAGAACACGTTGACCTCCCAATCCCCCCGGCCCTCGAGCGTGGCTGGCAGCAAGCGGTTGGCCCAGAAGAAACTGGCCACAGCCAGCAGCAGGCCACTCATGCTGGCGATGTTGAGCACCTCCACCAGCCGTAATTCCATGGGTAAGTGCGGGCTTTTGGCGTGCTTGAGCTGGCGCTTGCCCAGCCACATCACCAAGCCGGTGCCGATCACTGCCGTGCCGGCCAGGCCGAAGAAGAAGTACAGCCAGCGCAGCCACGGGCCGGCGAAGTTGCCCATGTGCAGCCCGGCAAAGCTGAACGCAGTCATCATCGCCCCGCTCTCAGGCTTGCCCTGGCCCAGCAGTGCGCCACTGGCACCGTCGAAGGTCCAGTTGGCGCTGCGCCGGTAGGCGACATGGTCAGCTGCCGATTGGGATAAGGTGACCCGGGCATTACGGTCGCCCGGGTTTTCCACGCGAATGTTGCCCACCCGTGTGCCCGGCTGCAGCGCCTGCACCTGGACGTACAGGGCAGGCAGCGGGGTGAGCGGCGCGGCTACCTGGGCGGCGGCCGGCGTTTCATCGCCACCGAACAGGTCATTGAAGTACTTTTCGGTGTCGTTGCCGTAGTGGGCCGTGATGCCCGCTGGCATCACCAGGTACATGAACAGCACCAGGCTGCTGTAGCTGATCATCAGGTGGAACGGCAGCACCAGCACGCCAATGGCGTTATGCCCGTCCAACCACGAGCGCTGGCCTTTGCCTGGGCGGAAGGTGAAGAACTCCTTGAAGATCTTCTTGTGGGTAATGATGCCGGTGACCAGGCCCAACAGCATGATCAGGGCGCAGAAGGTCGACAGCCAGCGGCCAAACGGGTGCGGCATCTGCAACTGGAAATGGAAGCGGTAGAAGAACTCGCCACCCCGGCTGTCGCGTGCCTCGACGGGCTGGCCCGTCTGGGTATCGAGGGTCTTGCTGACGAAGCCGCGCCGCCCGCCGTTGGGGTCGCGGTAGCCCACACTCAGGGCCGCTTCGCGGTCGCTGGGCATGCGGATGAACCAGGTGCTCGACTGTGCGGCATTTGCCTGCAGGTAACGCTGGGCCATGTCCAGGGCCCGGGCGGGTTCCACGGCATGGCTGCGGATTTCTGGCTGGGTCCAGTGTGTGATTTCGTCTTTGAAATACGTGAGGGTGCCGGTGAGGAAGATGGCAAACAGCAGCCAGCCGAACAGCAGGCCTGTCCAGGTGTGCAACCATGCCATGGCCTGGCGGAAACCTTCTTTCATGGGGTTTTCATCCCGTAGGCAATGGCGCTCAGCACACCCATCAATACACCCGGCGCCAGCACCCCCAACCAGGCTTGCGACGCCGTGCGGCAGGCGAAGCACCAGATGAAGGCCAGCACGTAGAACACAAACGACAGCATCAGCCCGACCAGCGTGGCATCGACCGCGGCGAGGGGTGCCAGCAAGGCGATACAAACGCTGGCCACGGATGCCAACGCATAACCCCCGAGCAGCGCAGCCAGGCTGCGGGAAGCCACGGCCAGGCGGTAGCTGAGCGTGATGCCGGCGGTTTTGCGGGTCATGGCGAGGGTCCGGGTGTTAGCGGGTGAGCAATAATAATGATTTGAATTCTCATAAGCAAAGCTCGTTTGTCGGCCCTCGCCGGCCGCTGTGCACGGCAACGGATTGCACCGCTGCCGCGGCACAAATATAATGCGAACAATTATTACTACCAGTTGCGCCATCGGCGCCGAGGTATGCCGGTGCCAAGCGCGCTCACATCCACCGTCGAAGGCCTGTACAACGCCCACCACAGCTGGCTCACCGCCTGGTTGCGCCGCCGCCTGGGCTGCCCGCACAGCGCCGCCGACCTGGCGCAGGACACCTATGTGCGGCTGCTGCAGGCGCGTGAAGCACCGCAACTGGCCGAGCCACGGGCATTCCTCACTACCGTGGCCAAGCGGGTACTGTGCAACCACTACCGCCGCCAGGAACTCGAACGTGCTTACCTGCAGGCACTGGCGCAGGTGCCTGAAGCGGTAGCGCCGAGCGAAGAGCACAAGGCGATCATTTTCGACACCCTGCTTGAGCTCGACCGCCTGCTGGACGGCCTGGCGCCGCTGGTGCGGCAGGCATTCCTGCTGGCGCAGGTCGATGGCCTGGGCCAGGGCGAGATCGCCCGCAAACTGGGCATTTCCCTGGCCACGGTCAAACGCTACCTGAGCAAAGCGGCGATGCGCTGCTACTTTGCCCTGTGAACCCGACATTCTCACGGCAGGTAGCCGAACAGGCCGTGCACTGGTTGGTGGAATCCCAGGGCGACGCGTTCGACCACTCGCAGCAGCGGGCACTGGAGTGCTGGTTGCTGGCAGACGTGGAACATCAGCGGGCCTGGGCACATATCCAGCGGGTCAACCAGCGCATGCGTAGCGTTGCGGCCCCGGTGCTGCACGCCACCCTGCAGGCGCCGCCTTCGCCCGCCAGGCGCCGAGCCATGAAAGCCCTGCTGCTGGCGGCGCTGGCCAGCGCTACTGGCCTGGGCCTGCAGCAGCACAACCCGTTGCCGGGCCTGATGGCGGACTACCGCAGCCCGGTGGGCCAACGCCGGCGCCTGCCGCTGGCCGATGGCAGTGTTTTGCAGCTCAATACCGGCAGCGCTGCCGATGTGCAGATCGACCTGCAGCAGCGACGGGTGCGGCTGCTGGAGGGCGAGCTGGCGTTGCAGGTGGCCAGGCAGGCGCGGCCATTGCTGTTGCGTACCGCTGAAGGCGACCTTCGCCTGGACAGCGGGCGCTACAACGTGCGCCAGTTCAAAGGCTACAGCCAGGTGGCCGTGTTCGATGGCGTGGCGGATGCCGACGGCCAGCGGCTGGTGGCCGGGCAACAGGCGCGCTTCAGTGGCGCCTGGCACGGGCAGGCCGTGCTCGACCGCAATGTCGGGGCATGGGTGGAAGGCATGCTGGTTGCCTCGCAGATGCGCCTGGCAGACTTCCTTGCTGAGCTGGGGCGCTATCGCCATGGCCAACTGGGCTGTAGTGACCGGGTTGCAGACCTGCGCCTGTCGGGCAGTTACCCGTTGAATGACAGCGAGCGCATCCTCGACATGCTCGAGGTGGCGCTGCCTGTGCGGGTGCGCCGGTTTACCCGCTACTGGGTCAAAGTGGAGCCTGCCCTCGGCTGAAGCCGGTCGTGCCCTGTTGGCTGCACAGCAGCCGCAAAAAAATCCCCCATGCAGTGAGCCATTTTCCCAACCTCGCGTGACAGACATGGCAACTCCACTCTTTTCAGGACCCGCCCCATGCTGCTGCGCCCTCGCCCGCTCGTTCACGCCATGCTGTTGGCCACCACCCTTGGCCTGGCCGTACCCGCCGCACAGGCTGAAAACCGTAGCTACCACATAGCTCCCGGTGCACTCGAAGAAGCCCTCAACCAGTTCGGCCGCGAGAGTGGCGCGCTGATCTCGTTTGGCTCGCACGTGACCGCTGGCCTGCGCACGCAAGGCCTGCAAGGCGAGTACGACATGCGCCAGGGGCTCGACGCGCTGCTGCGCGGCAGCGGCCTGCACGCCCACCAGGAGGCCGACAACGCCTTCAGCCTGCAACCGGTCGCCGCCACCACCGCCAACGCACCCCTGGAGCTGGGCGCTTCGACGGTGGTGGGTGACTGGCTGGCCGATGCCCGCCAGGACAATGTGTTCGAACACGCAGGCGCCCGGGATGTGGTACGCCGCGAGGACTTCGAACGCAGCGGCGCCACCACGGCCCGTGAGGTGCTCAACCGTATGCCCGGCGTGAACGCACCGGACAACAACGGCACTGGCAGCCACGACCTGGCACTGAACTTCGGCATCCGCGGCCTGAACCCACGCCTGGCGTCGCGCTCGACCGTGCTGATGGACGGCATCCCGGTGCCCTTCGCGCCCTATGGCCAGCCGCAACTGTCGCTCGCGCCGTTGAGCATGGGCAACATGGACGCCGTGGACGTGGTACGCGGTGGCGGGGCCGTGCGCTATGGCCCGCAGAACGTCGGGGGCATCGTCAACTTCGTTACCCGCGCGATCCCCGAGCAGGCCACGTTCAAGGCGGCCATGCAGAACCAGATAAGCCCGTCGTCCAGCCACGACGGCTTCAAGAACACGGCCAACCTGCTGGTCGGTGGCACCAACGACAACGGCCTGGGCGGTGCCCTGCTGTACTCCGGCACCCGGGGTGGCGACTGGCGTGAACACAGCGACACGCAGATTGACGACCTGATCGTCAAAGGCAAGCTGCAACTGGATGAAGCCAACAGCCTTCACGCCATGGCGCAGTATTACGAAGGCGAGGCCGACATGCCCGGCGGCCTGAGCAAGGCAGCCTTCGACGCCGACCCTTACCAGTCGACGCGCCTGAAAGACCGCTTCTGGGGGCGTCGCACCCTGGTCAACGCAGGGTATGACTACAAGCAGGACGACCGCCAGTTCAGCATCAACAGCTTCTTTACCAACACCCTGCGCAGCGGCTACCTGGACCAAGGCAATTTCGTTTCGCTGTCGCCGCGCGAGTACTGGGTGCGCGGTATCGAAACGCGTTTTTCCCAGGGCCTGGCGCTGGGCGACAGCTGGCATGAGGTGGGCATCGGCTACCGCTACGTGAACGAGGCCGGCCACGAGCTGCGCTACCGCGAACCGGTAAACGGCAGGCTGCCCAGCACGGCCAGCCGCAACGACCGCGACACCCGTGGCAGCACCGAGGCCCACGCCCTGTACCTGGACGACCGCATCGACATCGGCCGCTGGACCATCACCCCGGGCATTCGCTACGAAATGATCGATTCGGCCCAGAACAACAACCTCAGCGGCCAACGCTACCAAGGCAGCTACAACACCGCCTTGCCAGCGCTGAACGTGATGTACCACCTGACCGACGCCTGGAACCTGTACGCCAACACCGAAGGTTCGTTCGGCAGCGTCCAGTACAGCCAGATGCCAAACCGGGTCAACAGTGGCGAGGTCAAGCCAGAGAAAGCCCGCACCTGGGAGGTGGGTACCCGCTACGACAGCGGCGACCTGCAGGCAGAGATCGGTGCGTTCCTGATCAATTTCGACAACCAGTACGAAAGCAACCAGACCAATGATTCGGTGATCGCCCGTGGTGAAACCCGTCACCAGGGCATCGAAACCAGCGTCCGCTATGCCCTCGACGGCCTGAGCCCGGCGCTGACCGGCTTCGACGTGCATGCCAGCTACGCCTTCGTCGACGCCACCATTCGCGAGGACGGGCCGAACAAGGGCAACCAGGTGCCGTTCTCGTCCCGGCACAAGGGCAACCTGGGCGTGGGCTACACCCAGGGGCCCTGGCAGCTGAACCTGGACGGCAGCTTCCAGAGCGCGCAGTACGCCGACAACGCCAACACCGGCCCTGAAAGCGCCGACGGCAGCACTGGCCGCATACCGGGTTACGGGGTGGTGAGCACCCGCGCCGGCTACGATTTTGGCGCGCAGCTGGCCAACCTCAAGGTCGCCGTGGGGGTGAAAAACCTGTTCAACCGCGAGTACTACACGCGCTCCTATGACGACAACAACAAGGGCAAGTACGTGGGCGAACCCCGCACCTTGTATGTACAGACGTCGGTTGAATTCTGAAGCCAGACGGGCGAGCGGTGAGGCCAGGTGGATGACAGCAGTGTACTTTGCAACAAGAAATTTATTTTGCCAATGGGCTTGAATTCGTCATCCAGTTGCCTGACCTTAGAGTCAAGAGGCGCAAAAATTCCAGGGGTCTCAAGGACCTAGGCGCGCCTCCATGCGAGCAAGCTGAATAAGGATTGAATCATGCAAATCCAGGTCAACAGCAGCAACCATTTCGAAAGCAACGCCCGGCTCGACCAGTGGGTACGCAGCACACTGCAAACCTCGCTGGAACGTTACGAAGAAGACCTCACCCGCATCGAGGTCCACCTGCGCGACGAGAACGGCGCCAAGCCCGGACCGCATGACAAACGCTGCCAGATGGAGGCTCGCCCCAAAGGCCACCAGCCGATTTCCGTGACCCACACCGCCACGTCGGTCGACCAGGCAGTCGACGGCGCAGCCACCAAGCTCAGCCACGCCCTGGAACATTTCTACGGCAAACTGCGCAGCAAGCGCGGCACGCTGGAGCTAGCCGACCCGGAAGCCTGATGGTGTGAATGTAAGGGGGGCCACCCGATGGCCCCCTTACAACCTGATGACACTGCGTTGTTTTTTTACAGGTACCGATAAACGGTCCTGAACCCGTCCCCTTCCCCGCCAGTCAATTTCTGCATTGTCCCATTGCAGAAGCACGCCCATGACCAACCCATTTGCCAGCATCAACGACGCATTCAGCCCGCAGTTCCGGGTCAACCTGAGCATCGAGGCGCTTGATGGCAGCATCATGCTGACCCTGTCCGACGACTCGGGCGTGGCGGCCAAGCGGCTGATCAGCAAGGCACAGCGCAACGACCCGGTGCGCCTGCAGCGCGTCATCGACAGCATTCGCCTGGGCCTGGCCATCGACCGCAGCCAGAACCCGATGCAGGTGCTGGCCGCACTGACCCGCGATGGGGCTGCACAACAGCGCCACGTGGTTGCCAACTGAGGGCTACTTGCCCTCCTCCACATTGCGGCCATTGGCATCCAGCACCTTGGTGGACGGGTAGCGGTACGACGCGTAGCGCACCACCAGGATGGAAAACGCCAGCAACAAAATGCCCCCGCACAGGTACAGCAGCCCCACATCCGGCGCCTTGTGGTGCGACACGTCGCCGATCAGCAAGCGGGTGAGCGCGGTGATGGCTACGTAGAGCAGAAAGCGAATGGGCATGTGGTTGGTCTTGAAATAGATCCCCACCATCGCCCCAAGCTCCAGGTAGATGAACAGCAGCAGGATGTCATCGACGCTGATGCCACCCTTGCCCAGCATGTCCAGAAAGGTCACCACGGCGGCATAGGCCGTGATCGCACCAATGCCGAACAAGGCCAGATAATGGAACGCCTCCACGCACAGGTTGCCCAGCGAGTCGGCCGAACCATGCAGGCCCTTGCGCAGTTTTTCTGCCCATTTGATGTTCACGATGTTCCATTCCCCGATACGTCTTGAAGGATGATGCGTCACCGGTGTGACGCTTGTGCCATGCAGTTAAAGGGCCAGGCCCCTGCCTTGGAAGGCGGCTGATTGCCGCAGGGCACGCCTGGAGCGCCTGTGAAGAACGGGCTTGCGCGATGCAAGCAATGCCATTACTGTATATAGATACAGTAAACCAGCATAAAGGCATAGAGGTGATGAATGGCCGTCGAAGTGGTGTACCGCAGCAGCCGCGACCCGGAGCGCTTGTTCATGGATAAGGCCGAAGCAGACCGTCACGACAAGATGCTCGAACTGGCGGAACGCCTGGCCGAGGTGCTGCACAAGGCCGTGCCGTCGCTGACTGAACAGCAGGTGGAAGAAGCCGGCATCTACATGGCGAAAAACCGTGACGTATTCGCCCGTGCTTTCAAGAGCCAGCCTGATGCACTGGCAGAACTGCTCGAAGGCAGCGCTGCCGAATAAGCCAGGCTGTGCCCTGCATTGCGGGGGCAGGCCAACACGCCGTCAGGTATACAGCAAACGCTCCGCCAGCGTTTGCGCAACCCGTGCCGGCGAGCGCTTTTCGGCTTGGGCATGGCCGAACACTTCGGTGAGGCGTGCAGGTATGCGCGCAATATGCGCAGCAATAGCCGCGCTGTTCTCGCCTGCATGGGTGAGGGCCACATGGATCAGCCCCCCGGCATTGATGACATAATCTGGCGCGTACAGGATGCCGCGGGCTTCAAGCTGGTCAGCCACCTGCAGGTTGGTCAGCTGATTGTTTGCCGCACCCGCCACCGCCGCGCACCGCAGTTGCATCACGCTGTGCCCGTTCAGCACCGGCCCCACCGCGCAGGGGGCGAAGATGTCGCACGGGGTGCTGGCCAATGCATCATGGGCCACAGGGTGCGCATCAAGCTGCTCCACCGCCAGGCGCACACGGCCCGGGTCCAGGTCGCTCACCAGCAGTTCGGCACCTGCAGCATGCAGCTGTTCCGCCAAGGCATAGCCCACATTGCCCAACCCCTGTATCGCCACGCGCAGCCCTTCGAGGTTGTAGCTGCCCAGCCGTGCATAGGAGGTGGCCCGGAGCCCGGCAAATACGCCGAGCGCTGCGTGGGGCGACGGGTCGCCATAGGCGGTGGTGCTGGTGACGTGGGGGGTGCCTTGGGCGATGCAGTCCATGTCGAGTGTGGACGTGCCACTGTCCACGGCAACCACGAAGCGCCCATGCAAGGTATCGATGAAGCGGCCAAGCGCCTGGAACAAGGCGGCGCGGTTTTCCACGTGGAGGTTGCGCATGACCACCGCCTTGCCGCCCCCCAGGGGGAGCCCTGCCAGCGCGGCCTTGTAGCTCATGCCCTGGGCCAGTGCGATGGCGTCGGTCATGGCACTTTCATCATCGGCATAGGGCAGGTAGCGGCAACCGCCCATGGCAGGGCCCAGCCGCTCGTTGTGGATGGCGACCACGGCTTTAAGGCCAGTCTGTGGGTCATTGAACAGGTGCAGTGACTGGGTACGGGTGCTTTGCATCAGCGCGAACATCGGCCTGGCCCCCATGAGGTGCTGCAGTCAGTATAGGCACCTGCAGCGCACCCGCCCGCTCACCGGACCACTGGACTAAACCCCCAGTGCGGCCAATACTCAAGCGTGTGTGGAGAAGCCCATGAAGCCACGTCAAGCCTGCCTGGCCTGCCTCGACCGCCAACCGGTCGCCCTGCTGGAAGCCGCCCTGTGGATTGCCGCCGAGCATGACCTCGGCGTCGAGCCGGGCGCTGGCCTGGCCACAGTGCAGGGCCTGCAATTTGAAATCAGCAGCCATTTGCCGATGCTGCCCGTCAACGAACTGGCCCAGCCCTTGTTGCGTCAGCTCGCTGCCCTTGGCTTCCAGCAGGATGAGTACCTGCCGCTGCGCCCCCATGCCGCCCTGATGAACCAGGTACTGCAGCGCCGCAGGGGCCAACCCCTTACTTTGGCCCTGCTTGCCCTGGAGCTTGCCCAGCGCTTGTCCATTCCGCTGGAAGGGGTGAGCTTCCCTGGGCATTTTCTGCTGCGGGTGCCTGGCGCCGACCACCTGCTCGACCCCTGCGGCGGCAGACGCCTGTACCCCAACGACTGCCGTGAGCTGTTGATACGCCAATACGGCCCCGGCGTGACGCTGTCGGGTGAGCACCTGTTGGTGGCCAGCCCGATGCAGATGCTGCAACGCCTGTCACGCAACCTGCGGCAACTGCACGCCAGCAACGATGCTCCACTGGCGGCGTTGATCGATGCCGAGCGGGTGATGCAAATGGGGCCGGTGCAGGTGGGCGATTACCTTGCCCGGGCCAATTTGTATCAGGTACTCGATTGCCCGCAAGCCGAACGCTTCGATCTTGAACGGGCCATGCTGCTGACCGAAGACCCTAATCAGCAATTGACGCTCAGCAAACGCCTGGCTCAGTTACCCAGCGGCAAGCGCTCCATCCACTAGACAGGGGCATCAGGCTGGCGCGACGGGTGTGCCTGTTGAAATGCCGGATGCTGCCCGGCCAGCGCAGCCACCCGACGGATACGCGGATACCGCGCCAGGTCAACGGCAAAGCGTTCGGCAGCATAAAGCTGCGGAATCAGGTACACATCCGCCATGCCCGGTGCGGCCCCGAAGCAGAAGCCGTGGCCACTAATCAGTTGCTCGACGGCAGACAGGCCCTGAGTGATCCAGTGCCCAACCCACTGGTTGACCTGTACCTCCCCGTGCCCGGCCTCGCGCAGCCGGTTGAGCACAGCAACGTTGTGCAGCGGATGAACATCGCAGCCGATAATTGCGGCCACCCCCCGCACCCTGGCGCGCGCCGCAGCATCAGCCGGGAGCAACGCAGGATCCGGGTAGGCTTCCTCCAGGTATTCGATGATTGCAGGCGACTGCACCAGCAGCTCACCCTGATCGGTGCGCAGCGCCGGCACCCGCCCCTGCGGGTTGAGCGCAAGGTACCCGGCGCCCCGCTGCTGGCCCTGCAACAGGTTGACCGGCACCGCCTGCCAGCCCAGCCCCTTGAGCCCCAGCGCGATGCGTACCCGGTAGGACGAGGTGGAACGGTAGTAGGTATACAGCTCCATGCCTCTGCCCCTCAGTTGGCTGCGACAACCGTGCCGCGGCATTCGCCGAAACCGATACTGGCTGAACCCTCGCGCCGGCAGCGCGCACGCAGGATGATCTCGTCACCGTCCTCAAGGAACGTGCGGACCTCACCGTTGGCCAGCTCCACCGCCTGTTTGCCACCTTCGGTGATTTCCAGAAGGCTGCCGTACGAACCTGCCGTCGGCCCCGACAGCGTGCCCGAACCAAACAGGTCGCCCGGCTGCAACTGGCAACCGTTCACGCTGTGATGGGCCACCAGCTGCGCGGCTGTCCAGTACATGCTGCGGGTATTGCTCAGGGTCAGGCGATGAGGGGCCTGGCCTTCGTTGCGCATGCGCTCGGTGAGCAGCAGCACTTCCAGCTCGATGTCGAATGCACCGGCAGCCTGGTCCTGGGCGCCGAGCAGATACGGCAGCGGTTGCGGGTCACCTTGCGGGCGGGCGGGCTGTGCGCAGCGGAACGGCTCCAGCGCTTCGGCCGTTACCACCCAAGGCGAAATGCTGGTGACAAAGCTCTTGGACAGGAACGGCCCCAGCGGCTGGTACTCCCAGGCCTGGATATCCCGTGCCGACCAGTCGTTGAGCAGGCACAGGCCGGCGATGTGTTCCCCCGCCTCGTCGATGGGGATCGCCTGGCCGATGTCATTGCCCTGGCCAATCCAGATGCCCAGCTCCAGTTCGTAATCCAGCCGTGCGCAGGGGCCGAAACGGGGTTCGCTGTGCCCGGCGGGCAGCGTCTGGCCCTTGGGCCGGCGCACGTCGGTGCCAGACGGGCGAATGGTGGAGGCGCGGCCGTGGTAACCGATGGGCACGTACTTGTAGTTGGGCAGCAGCGGGCTGTCGGGGCGGAACAGCTTGCCCACATTGGTGGCATGTTCGATGCCCACGTAGAAGTCGGTGTAATCGCCGATTTGCGCTGGCACGTGCAGCTGGCACTCATTGGCAGGATAAAGCGCCGGCTTCAACGCTGCCTGGTGCTCGCTGTGCTCGCCCAGCAGTTCCAGCAGGCGACCGCGCAAGGCCACCCGCGCGTTGCGGCCCAGTGCAAAGAAGGCATTCAGGGCACCACCCGCCGTCGCCTCGGCGGCAGCCTTGGCCTGGCCATGGAAAAGGCCCGCGGCAAGTACCGCTTGCAGGTCCAGGATGGCATCGCCGATGGCTACGCCGCAGCGCCTCGCCTCACCCGGCCGGCTGAAAATGCCCAGCGGCAGGTTCTGCAACGGGAAGTCTGCATGCCCGTTGGCATGTTCGACCCAGCTGCGGGCCATGACGGTGTGGTTCATGCTTATCTCCGGTTCGGGTTGAACGTGCTGGGCAAGGTGGCCCAGCAACTGTCGTAGTCGGCCTGCAACTGTGGGGATGCCAAGGCCTGCTGACTCGGGCGCAGCACCTGGCTGGTCTCGAACATGAAGGCCATGGTGCTGTCGATCTTGTGCGGCGCCAGGTCGGCAGCGATGGCCTTGCTGCACGTGTCGGCATCCGGGCCATGGGCGCTCATCACCCCATGCAGCGAAGCCCCCCCGGGCAGGAAACCCTCGGCCTTGGCATCGTAGGCACCGGCGATCAGGCCCATGAATTCATTCATCAGGTTGCGGTGGAACCACGGTGGCCGGAAGGTGTTTTCGGCCACCATCCAGCGCGGCGGGAAGATCACGAAGTCCATGTTGGCCAAGCCGTGCACGCTGCTCGGCGAGGTGAGCACAGTGAAGATGGACGGGTCGGGGTGGTCGAAGCTGACCGTGCCCAGGGTGTTGAAGCGGCGCAGGTCATATTTGTAAGGGACGTTGCTGCCATGCCAGGCCACCACGTCCAGCGGGGAATGCTGAAGCTCGCAAGCCCAGTGCTCGCCCAGAAACTTCTGCACCAGTTGCACCGGCCCCTCCAGCGCTTCGTAATGCGCCACCGGGGTGAGGAAGTCCCGGGGGTTGGCCAGGCCATTGCTGCCAATTGGCCCAAGGTCGGGCAGGCGCAGGGGCGCCCCATGGTTTTCGGCAATGTAGCCCCGGGCTTGGCCGTCCAGCAGTTCCACCCGAAACTTCATGCCCCGGGGGATCACTGCAATCTCCAGCGGCTCTACCTGCATCACGCCCAGCTCGGTGGCGATGCGCAGGCGGCCCTGCTCGGGCACCAGCAACAGCTCGCCGTCCGCATTGAAGAACACGCGCTGCATCGAACGGTTGGCACGGTAGACGTGCACGCTCACACCCGCCGGGTTGTCGGCAGGCGCATTGGCCACCATCGGCAGCCAGCCTTCGATGAAGTCAGTCGGCTCTGCGGGGATAGGCTGCGGGTTCCAGCGCAGGCGGTTGGGGGTGACAGCCCCCAGTGGCGTGGCCAGTGGCTGACGGGCCAGGCGCTCGAAGCGAGGGTGCAGCGCCGAAGGGCGAATGCGGTACAGCCAGGTACGGCGCAGCTCGCTGCGGGCCATGGTGAAGGCGGTACCCGACAGCAGCTCGGCATACAGCCCATAGGGGGCCTTTTGCGGGGAGTTCTGCCCCACCGGCAGGGCACCCGGCAGCGCTTCGCTGGCGAACTCGTTGCCAAAGCCACTCAAGTAGTGAAGGTCGGGTGACAGCTCGCGGTCCATCGGTGCCTCCGGGCTCTGGCAGAGCCTGTTCGGGCAGTTGCGGGCAGGGCCGTGGGGCCGCCAGCAGGTCTGCATTGTTATTATCGTAATCAGATTACGGATAACGTAATTTGCCCCGTGCCTGGCGTCAAGCTATAAAGGCCCGACTGAAGACTGCAGAAGACGACACCCATGGCCCGTGCCAGCACCTCCACCGACAATGGCAAGCAGAAAGTCCGCTCGGCGGAGGTGGGTACCGACATCCTCAAAGCCCTGGCGCAGCTGTCCCCTTCCACGTCGTTGTCACGCCTCGCCGAACATGTGCAGATGCCCGCGAGCAAGGTGCACCGGTACCTGCAGGCCTTGATTGCCAGTGGCTTCGCCGAGCAGGATGCCGCCACCAACCACTACGGCCTGGGCCGTGAAGCCCTGCGTGTGGGCCTGGCGGCGCTGGGCAGCATCGACGTGCTGAAGATCGCCGCCCTGCCGCTGTCGCAGCTGCGCGACGCGCTGAACGAGAGCTGCTTCATTGCGGTATGGGGCAATCAGGGCGCCACCGTGGTCAGCATCGAACCGGCGGTGCGGGCGGTTACCGTGGTCACGCAGATCGGCTCGGTGCTGCCGTTGCTTACTTCGTCCACCGGGCTGGTATTCGCTGCCCACCTTCCCCAACGCGAAACGGCCGAATTGCTTGAACGAGAGCTTGCAACCCTGCAGCAGGGCGCTGAGCACTATCACGGGTTGCTGGCGGGGATCCGTGAGCGGGGCCTGCACCACGTGCACGGTTTGCTGATGCCAGGGGTGGATGCCTTGTCTGCCCCGGTATTCAACGCCATGGGGCAGATTGCAGCGGTGATGACGGTGGTGGGGCCTACCTCGATGTTCCATGCCGACGAGCACGGGCCAGCCGCCCGGCAGTTGCTGGCGGCCGCACGCGAGGTGAGCTGGCGCATGGGGCATGCCACTGAAGCCTGAGGGCCGGCTGCACTGTTGCCCCTGATGTAAAGGTGAATGTCACAAGTGGCTATTTTTCTCGGCGGATCAAGTGCTTATTCTTGAACCACTGGCCGGCCTGATGGGCTTTCCCCCCGCTTTTCAGGCATGCCGGAACGACGTTGATTTTGAAGCTCCTTGATCTGACGTCTCGATTGACCGCTGCGGTTTGCAGCGGTTTTTTTTTGCCTGTCCACAGGCTGTCGACCAGGCATCGCCCTAGGACCATGCCACCTGCTGAAGGGTGCAGCGGGCTATCTGCTCGCGAAATGCAAGGTAATGGCGCAACACCTGCACCGGTGCCTCGTTATGAGGGTAATGGCCTATGCCTTGAAGCAGCACCACGTCGGCATCGGGCACCAGCTGCCGGTAGCGTTCAGCCATATGGGCGCCACACAGCGGGTCGGCCGCACCATTGATGAGGCGCAGCGGCACGTTGGCACCCTGCAGCGCATGCACCCAGCGATCACGGTACGCCCTGGCCTCTGGTACATAATTCGCCAGCTTGTGCAGAATGCGCGTACCCCGGTTGGCCGCCACCAGGCTCCACATATCATCCAGGGCACTCTCGCTCGGGTGGGTGCAGGGGCCGTATACCCGCGTCATGTTGCGCACCAGATCATCACGCCCGAATGAGCGCGCCACCAGCCAGCCCACCCGGCTCAGCAGCAGTTTCTGCAACAGCAACAGGCGCGCATGCTCCGGGAACAGCCCGCTGTTGAGGAAGACGCAGCTGGCAATGTTGGCACGCTGCTCGCGGTGCCGGGCCAGCAGTTCCTGGGCGACACTGCCGCCGTAGTCGTGGGCCAGCAGGTGCACAGGCTGCGCCATGTGCAGATGGTCGAGCAGGGCCTGTTGCAGGTCAGCCTGGTGCATGAGGGTGTAGGCGTGGTCAACGGGTTTGGCCGAGTCGCCGAAACCCAGCATGTCGCAGGCGATCACTCGAAAGCGCTGCGACAATGGCCCCCACAGGTAGTGCCAGTCCCAACTGGCCGTGGGAAAACCGTGTAATAAAAGCAGGGGCGCTCCTTGCCCTGCGGTCCAGTAGCGGATGCTCTGGCCCCGGAAAGTGAAACTCTGTCCCCGGGTACGCCAGACGCACAATGGAATTTCGGCCATAGGCATCGGAAGGAACCCGGTTAGTCAACGTGATAGGGCAAGGCTGCGGTCATTGCATGTCACCTCGGCACTTACATGTGCTCTCTGATCGAGGCTGAGTCTAGCCAGCCGCCCTGCGCCTGGAACTTGCGTTGCCAGCCAGCTTGATGACTGAGCGAGTCAGTGGCACGAACGGTCAGAGCAACAGCGCCAGCAAGGGCGCGGCGCACAGGTTCAACAGCCCGGTCAGCACCATCACCAGGCCGGCCACCGAACCCTCTTCACTGCCCACTTCCTGCGCCCTGCTCACCCCTGCACCATGGGCCCCCACGCCGAACAGGGCACCACGGGCCAAGGGCGTGCGCAGGGGCAACCAGCGCAGCAGCACACCCCCGAACAGGGCGCCGAGTACACCGGTGAACATCACGAACACTGCGGTCAGTTCCGGCACACCGCCCAGGTCCTGCGCCAGGGGCATGGCGAACGGCGTAGTAATCGACCGCGGAACCAGCGACAGGCTGGTTGCAGTGTCCAGTGCCAGCAGATGAGCCAGCCCCCAGGAACTGGCAATGGAAGCACTGCTGCCCACCACCATACCGATCAACAGTGCAGGCCAGTGCCGCGCCAGCAGGGCGCGCTGTTGCCAGATCGGTACGGCGAACGCCACGGTCACAGGGCCCAGCACACCCATCAGCCAATGGGTATTGCGGGCATATTCGGCATAGGCCGTGTGCAAGGGGATGGCCACCGCCAGAAGCAGCACGGGCACCAGTATCAATGGCGACAACAGGTAGCGCCCGCTGCGCCGATACAGCCAGCGGCTGCCCAGGTACGCCAGCAAGGTGAGCAGCAGCCAGAACAGCGGCATCGGTTCAAGGCTCACGGTGCAGGCTCCAGCGGCAGACCCATTCAACGGTCAGGGCGGTCACCACCATGACCACCAAGGTACTCAGTGCGATCACCAGCAGGATGCGCCAGCCCTCGTCGCGCACCAAGGCGCCATAATCCAGCAGGCTCATCAAGGCGGGGATGAAAAACAGCAGCATCTCGGCCATCAGCCAGCCAGCGCCCAGTTGCAGCATGGCGGGCTTGAGCACGCCGCAGGCGAACAGCAGCAACAGCAGCGCCAGGCCCATGACGCCACCGGGTATAGGCCAGCCTAGCCACGCAGCCAGCTTGCCACCTAGCAGGAACAGGGCGCCAATCACGGCCATTTCCGCCAGCAGGCGCAACGTCTTTTTCAGTAGAGCGGTATTCATGCTGTTAGTCCTCGACAGGCCTGCCATTGTAAAAACTGCCTCCCTAGGCCAAAAGCGAATTGTTAGACTTGACGCCATTCCATAACGGAATCGAGAGAGATGGAATTCAAACAGCTGCGAAGCTTTATCGAAGTGGTGCGCTGCGGCGGATTTACCCATGCCGCCCAGGCGCTGCATATCAGCCAGTCCGCAGTCAGCAAGCAGGTTGCACAGTTGGAGCAAGATGTGGGCCAGCCGTTGCTGGAACGCCAGGCCTCGCAACTGCACCTGACCAGCGCCGGGCGCGTGGTGCTGGAGCGTGGCGAAGCCTTGCTGCGCCAGCGCCAGGCACTGCTGGACGAACTGGACGCGCTCAACCAGATGGGGCGTGGCGAGTTGCGCCTGGGCTTGCCGATGTTGGGCAGCGACGCCCTGTTCGCGGGCTTGTTCGCCGAATACCGGCGGCGCTACCCGAACATCGCCATTCAGTTGCTCGAGGGCGGCAGCCTTAGCGTCGAGCAGGCCGTGCGTGAGGGCGAACTGGAGCTGGGCGGCAGCCTTACCCCCAGCGACCAGGGGTTCGAGTATCAACCGTTCTGCAACGAGCCGCTGGACGCCCTGCTACCGGCCAGCCACGGGCTGGCCAGCCTTGAGAGTGTGACGTTGCGGCAACTGGCCGACACACCGTTTCTGCTGTACCAGCGCAGCTTCGTGCTCAACGACCGGCTGCTGAAGGCCTGCCAGCAACAAGGCTTCACGCCCAGGGAGGGTGGGCGCAGCGGCCAGGCGGACTTTCTCGCCGCCCTGGTGGCGGCAGGCCAGGGCGTGGTGCTGCTTCCCCGCGTGGTGGCCAGGGCGCTGGAGCGCCCTGGTGTGGTACGGGTGCCACTGTGTTCACCCTCAGACCTGCGCTGGGACATCGCCTTCATCTGGCGACGTGGGGCGCACCTGTCGCGGGCGGCACAGGCCTGGCTGGCCTTGTTGCGCGAATACCCCGCCCTGGTGTCGGGCAACGGCTGATACGCACAAGGGCCGATCAGGCCTTCAACGCGCCAGCGAGGTCAGCCAGCCAGGGCTCGGCATCGGTTTCGGGGGTTACGGTCTCGCTGGCATCCAGGCGCAACATCGGTTGCACCTCCTGCACGCCAAGCTCGGCAAACAGTTCGCGCATCTGCTCGCCGCCGCCGCAGTAGGTATCGCCATAACTGGAATCGCCCAGCGCTATCACCGCGCCCGGCAGCCCGCGCCACGCGGCCGGCAGGGTGTCGCGGATGCTGCTGTACAAGGGCATGAGGTTGTCCGGCAGCTCACCCATGCCGGTGGTGGAGGTCACGGCCAGCAGGGCGTCCGGGGCGAACGCCTGGATATCCTGCAAGGTGCTGCGGGCCGCGTACCAGGCCTGCAGGCCAGCAGCCTTCAACAGTGACTCGGCGTGACGGGCGACTTCTTCGGCGGTGCCGTACACCGACCCGGAAATAATGGCGACTTTCATCGGGGAGAGGATTCCGAAACTGAGTGAAAACGTAGGATACTAGCACCCGGCGCTGGCAAAAGGCCGCCTCTCTTCCGGATGCTCCCCTGCACGTTGCACCTTCACATGCGATACGCCGTGCGGTGGGTGAATAGCGCGTTCGTCCGAAACCTGGGCACTACGGCTGAACCAAGGCGTGTACAAGCAGTCAATCGGTTTGAAGAACCATCACCTTCGAGTTTCATCATGCAAGAAGACGTGCTCTTGACTCAGGATGAACTGGATTATATTCAGGACGTCCAGCAGTCGCCGCAGTTCGCTGTGGTCGATGCCTTGCCCAGCCTGCTGGTCAATGGTGACAGCCGTGTCCAGAATTTGCTCACGCGCCTGGTGGCCGACGAGCAGGTGACCCTGCAAGCACACTTCAACAACCAGCAGATCAGCTTTCCGCTGCAGGTGATCGAAGACGAGTTTCATACCCTGCACCTGCAACTGGGGGCACCGGAAATCTACGAAGATGGCCCCAGGCTGCGCCCCTGGCGCCTTTCCCTGGACCACCCCATCGCCCTGCTGAATGCCGATGGGCAACCGAGCGGGCTGTGGGTGTGCGACATCTCCTTCAAGGGCGTGCTGGTGGAATTGCGCGGCCTGCCGGAAGCCCCCGACCAGTTTGAACTTCAATTCGCCCCCGGCGACATCGAGCCCATCGAGTTGAAAGGCACGCAGCGGCGGCAGATAAACGGCACCAAAGCCGCTTACCACCTTGGCCGCAGTGCCGCTGAGGACATCGAGCGCCTGCGCGACTACATTCTCCAGGCCCACAGCCGCGTGCATCCGGAGCTGCATACGCAGCCAGCCGCCTGACCCCTGCGCAACCGATGATGCCAGCCGCCTGGCGGCCGATGCTTGCCAGCGCCGCCACATCAGCGATAATCCGCGCCCAATTCTTGCATGCATGCCTGTGTCGTCCACCACCCCGGCCGACATAGCCAGGGGCCAGCTACCCGCCAGCCCCGTTGTCTGGAGATACACGATGTCTACCCCACCCGTTACCCTGATGGTGTCGCGCCGCGCCGCTCACGGCCGCTACCAGGCGCTGCTGGCCTGGCTGCACGAAGGCGAACAGCTGGCCACCGACTTCCCCGGCTACCTGGGCTCCGGCATCCTCGCACCGCCCAGCGATGGCGACGAATTCCAGATCATCTTCCGCTTCAGCGACGAGCCCACCCTCAATGCCTGGGAGCATTCAGCGTCGCGACGCGCCTGGCTGCAGCGCGGAAACGGTTTGTTCGAGCGCCCCAGAGAGGCGCGCGTCAGCGGCCTGGACGACTGGTTCGGCACCAGCCTGGTGCGCAAACCGCCGCGCTGGAAACAGGCCGTGGCCATCTGGCTGGCGTTCTTCCCGGTGTCGCTGGCGTTCAACCTGGTGTTCGGCCACTGGCTGGCCAGCCTGGGCATCGTGCCGCGCATCTTCCTCAGCACCCTGGCCCTGACGCCGCTGATGGTCTACCTGTTCATCCCCTTGTCGACGCACCTGCTGGCGGGCTGGTTGCACGCCTCCCCCACCCCGGCCCGGCCCGCGCCCCAGGCCTCGCGCAGCCGCTGAGGCCAGTCCACGCACACGGCAGGCAGTTCGGGTATGCTGGGCGGCAACCAACGACAGACAAAGTTGACCGCCCCGAACATGAATAGCCCCATCCTCATTACCGGAGCCAGCCAGCGTGTCGGGCTGGCCCTGGCCGTGGAACTGGCGCAGGCCGGCCACCTGGTGGTCAGTGCCAGCCGCAGCATCCTGCCCCAGGCGGCCCACCCCAACATCGTGCAGTTCCAGGCCGACCTGTGCCAAGCAGCCGACCGCGAGGCGCTCATCCAGCACCTGCACAGCGAACACGACGGCCTGCGCGCCATCATTCACAATGCATCGCTTTGGCTCGACGATGGCCTGGAAAACCTCGAAACCATGTTCCGCCTGCACGTGGAGGCGCCCTACCACCTCAACCTGGCCCTGGGCGATTTACTGGCCAAGGTCGACAAGGCGGACATCATTCACGTCTGCGACGAAACCTCGTCGCGTGGCAGCAAGAGCCACATCGGCTATGCCGCCACCAAGGCCGCCCTGCAGAACATGGTGCTGTCGTTTGCTGAAAAGTACGCCCCCACGGTGCGCGTGAACGGTATCCTGCCCGGGCTGCTGATGCTCAAGGAAGGCGGCGATGACGACTACCGCCGGCAAACCCTGAAAAAAGCCCTGCTGGAATTCGAACCCGGTGCCGGCCCCTTGATCGAAACGGTCAAGTACCTGCTGGCCAGCCAGTACAGCACCGGCAGCCAGGTGGTCATCAACGGTGGCCGCCACCTGAAGAACCGCATGATCTGAGAGAAGCCCCATGACCCCACAGCAACAGCTCGAACTTGAAGCCGCCGCCTTCCGGCGCCTGGTCGAACACCTGCGCGCACGCACCGACGTGCAGAACATCGACCTGATGAACCTGTCCGGTTTCTGTCGCAACTGCCTGTCCAAGTGGTACAAGGCCGCAGCCGATGAGCGCCAGGTTGACCTGAGCCTGGATGATGCCCGCGAGGTGGTGTACGGCATGCCCTACGCCGAATGGAAAGCCCACTACCAGAAAGAAGCCAGCGCCGAACAACAGGCGGCGTTCGAACAAGGAAAACCCCGTGACTGACCTGAACACCCTGCGCACCCGCCTGGCCAGCGGCCAACACGCTTTCGCCGACACCCTGGCGTTTGTTGCCGAACACTATGACTACCAGCCCCAGGCATTCGACAACGGCGGCCTGCAGAGCGCAGCCGGGCAGAACGAAGGCTCCTGCAAGACGCTGGGCCTGGCACTGCTGGAAGGGTTGAGCGATCAGGAAGCCTTGCTGGCATTTGGCGAGCATTACCGCGACGTAGTGGCCACCCCAGAAGGTAGCGACCACGGCAACATCCGGGCACTGATCAAACATGGCCTGGCGGGCGTCACCTTTGCGGCGCAGCCCCTCACGCGCAAAGCGTGAAGCAGGCCGGCCCTGCCTTGGCGGCCTTCGCAGTGACTGTACTGCGAAGGCAACAAGGCGGGCCGAAGCGGGTTACAGCTCGATGCAGTCGAACTTCACATCGGTTGCCACGTCTTCGTCGTAGTTGACGTCAGCGCGCTCGAAGCCGAACAGGTTGACGAACTGCTTCTTGTAACCGGCATAATCGGTCAGCTCGAACAGGTTCTCGGTGGTCACCTGTGGCCACATGGCTTTGCAGGCATCCTGCACATCGTCACGCAGTTCCCAGTCGTCCAGGCGCAGGCGCGCCTTTTCGTCCACCGCTGCCGGCGCACCGTCGGTGCGGTACAGGCGGTCGCGGAACATGCGGTCCAGCTGGTCCTGGGTGCCTTCGTGCACACCCTTCTCCTGCATGATCTTGAACACCATCGACAGGTACAGCGGCATGACCGGGATGGCCGAGCTTGCCTGGGTTACCACCGACTTGAGCACGGCCACGTTGGCGCCACCCTTGATTTCACCGGCCAGCTTCTGGTCCAGGCGCAGGGCGGTTTCGTCCAGGTCCTGCTTGGCCTGGCCCAGCGCACCGTGCCAGTAGATCGGCCAGGTGATCTCGGTGCCGATGTAGCTGAACGCCACGGTGCGGGCGCCTTCGGCCAACACGTCGGCACCGGCCAGGGCATCGATCCACAGCTGCCAGTCCTGGCCACCCATGACGGTGACGGTATCAGCGATTTCCTGCTCGGTGGCCGGCTCGATGCTGGCCTCGATGATGGTGTCCTTGTTGGTGTCGATGGCGGTCGACTTGTACGGCTGGCCGATCGGCTTGAGCGCAGAACGCACCAGCTCGCCGGTCTGTGGCAGTTTGCGCACAGGCGAGGCCAGCGAATAGATGACCAGGTCAACCTTGCCACCCATCTCGTTCTTGATCAGCTCGATGACCTTGGCCCGCGCTTCATCAGAGAAGGCGTCACCGTTGATCGACTTGCTGTACAGGCCGTCGGCCTTGGCAAACTTGTCGAAGGCAGCGGCGTTGTACCAGCCGGCGGTGCCTGGCTTGGTTTCGGTGCCTGGCTTTTCGAAGAATACACCGAGTGTGTCGGCCTTGAAGCCAAAGGCTGCGGTAATGCGCGCCGCCAGGCCGTAGCCGCTGGACGCACCGATTACCAGGACCTTCTTCGGACCATCCTCGCGCACGCCCAGCTTACGGGTGGCTTCGATCTGATCACGAACGTTGAGCTCGCAGCCCTTCGGGTGAGTCGTGGTGCAGATGAAACCGCGGACCTTGGGATGAATGATGGCCAATGTCTGTACCTCGTCAGGTTGATGCCGGGAAAGCGCCACACCTTGGCGCTCTCGTTTAACAGAGGGTGAGACTCCCCCCGCAGATGATGCGGCACATATTAAGGGGTGAACGGGGCGATTCAAAACCCGAGGCGCACTGCTGGCGCGAAACCAGGCGGGACGCAAGCGCCGGGGGCCCTGCGGATTGATTGGGTTTGGCTATCAATCCACAAGAAAATCAAACTTAACAAATGAGCCCAGGCAGACGATGCTGGGTGTTTAACGTACCCGCACGGAGAACAACAACATGAACGACGTGGTCATCGTTGCCGCAACCCGCACCGCCATCGGCAGTTTCCAGGGCGCACTGGCGGCCGTCCCTGCCGTGGACCTAGGCGCCGCCGTGATCAAGCGCCTGCTGGAGCAGACCGGGCTGGACCCTGCGCAGGTCGACGAGGTGATCCTGGGCCAGGTACTCACCGCGGGCGCAGGGCAGAACCCGGCGCGCCAGGCGGCGGTCAAGGCTGGCCTGCCCTACAGCGTGCCGGCACTGACCTTGAACAAGGTATGCGGGTCGGGCCTGAAGGCCTTGCACCTTGCCGCCCAGGCCATCCGTTGCGGTGACGCCGACGTGGTGGTTGCCGGTGGCCAGGAAAACATGAGCCTGGCGCCCTATGTGATGCCCTCGGCCCGCACAGGCCAGCGCATGGGGCATGGCCAACTGGTCGACAGCATGATCACCGATGGCTTGTGGGACGCCTTCAACGACTACCACATGGGCATCACGGCTGAGAACCTGGTGGAACGCTATGGCCTGAACCGCGAACAGCAGGACGCCTTTGCTGCAGAATCCCAGCGCAAGGCCGTGGCCGCCATCGAGGCGGGCCGCTTCGATGATGAAATCACCCCGATCGTGCTGCCGCAGAAAAAGGGCGACCCCACGGTATTCGCCCGTGACGAACAGCCTCGCGCGGGTACCACGGCCGAGTCGCTGGGCAAACTGCGCCCGGCCTTCAAGAAGGATGGCAGCGTCACGGCAGGTAATGCGTCCAGCCTGAATGATGGTGCCGCAGCGGTATTGCTGATGAGCGCAACCAAAGCCGAGGCGCTGGGCCTGCCGGTACTGGCCAGGGTGGCGGCTTACGCCAGCGCGGGGGTAGACCCGGCGATCATGGGTATCGGCCCGGTGTCGGCCACCCAGCGTTGCCTGGAAAAGGCTGGCTGGCAGCTGGCCGACCTGGACCTGATCGAAGCCAATGAGGCCTTCGCGGCCCAGGCGCTGGCGGTAGGCAAGGCGCTTGAATGGGATGCGACGCGGGTGAATGTGAATGGCGGTGCCATTGCCCTTGGCCACCCGATTGGCGCGTCCGGGTGCCGGGTACTGGTGACCTTGCTGCACGAGATGATCAAACGCGATGCCCGCAAAGGGCTGGCGACGCTGTGCATCGGCGGTGGCCAAGGGGTTGCCCTGGCCCTTGAACGCCGGTAGGCACTAGCGAGGTGTAGGGGTGGCAGACGTGTTCACCGCATGCACCAACGCCCCCACCTGCCGGCATTTGTGCACAGCCTGCTCCAGCGGGTTGTCCAGCAGCGAGCATGAGGGGGCCAGCCAGAGCCGCTCGCCCAGCCTGTCATGGGCATCGCGCAGCACATCCTGAAGCTGCGCCAGGTCGCCAGGTGATGCATGGCGGCCATCAACCAACCCCAGCGACAGCACTTTGTAGGCGGGCAGGCGGTCGAGCACGCTCAGGTACTGTTCGGGCGCCTGGACCAGGTCGATGTGGAGCCCATCGACCGGCAGGTTCGCCGCCAGGCCCAGGTTGCCGCCCAAGGCACCGGAGCAGGTGGCGATCAGTTTTTTCAAGGGCGCCCGCTGGAGGATGTTGTAGACACGCTCGTAGGCGTTTTTCCAGGCCTGGGGCAGTTCAAGGGCAAGAATGGGCTCATCGATCTGCACCCATTCCACACCCAACACGGCAAGTTGGTTGAGGGCCTGGTCATATTCAGGCAGCAGGCTGTCGAGCCGTTCCAGCGGGTCGAGGCCGTTTTCTTCGCCCTGCCACAGCAGCGTCAAAGGGCCTACCAGCACCGGCTTGACCGCATGGCCCAGCGCAATGGCTTCTGTCACCTCCTGGAAAAGCGGTTCCAGATGCCCAGCGAGCACGGATGCCTGGGCGTCGACGACGCCAGGGTGCTGGTAGTACCAGGCGGTATCCCCGACGGGCAGCAGCTCGATACCGGCTTCTTTCTGCGCCTGCCAGTGGCGGGCACGCAGTTCGTGATCGTCGCTGATGCGTGGGAAGCCCAGGTTGTGCGCCAGTGCCATGTCTTGCCCCTTGAGGTCTCAAAAGAATGCGGGAATTGTCCGGGCAGGGGCTGTTTGAGACAAACTCATTAAATTTGAGATGAATCCAAAAAATTCTCATGATGGCCCCCGCAGTAGAGATGGCGCCGTCATGACCAGCGCAGGCAAAACCGGTGTCTCAAACAGATCACCGCCGTACGCAACCGGACATGACCGCGAGGTGCATCTGCCGCACAATGTCAGCCTGTTTAGTCAGGTGCCCGGCCCCATGAACGTGCTGAAAACCGCATTGCGCGAACAGCGCTTCGTCTGCGTGATGGAATTCGTCCCCAAGCCTTCGGCTGAGCGTTTCGCGGCCATGGACGCTATCCTGGCCCGCGGGCACCTGTGCGGCTGGCCGATGACCGTCGCTATCGGTGACCGGGTCGGCAGCCCTCTGGACATGTCCCCGCTCGACGCCCTGGCCTCGTTCAGCAACCCGGTACCCGCACTGCCGCACTTTTCCGGCAAGGACCGGGAGCGGCACCACCTGCTCGCCCAGTTGCAGCGCATGGACGCGGCCGGCCTGCATCAGTTGCTGGTGCTGACGGGCGACCGCCTGCCTGGGCATCAGCCAGGCGAGCGCCCGGTGCGTTACCTGGAGTCGGTCGCGGCGCTGCACATGGCGCGTCAGGCGTACCCACACTGGTTACTGGGCGCCGCGCTCAACCCGTTCAAGTACTGTGAGGAAGAAGGCGCGGCGCAGTACTTCAAGGCCGAGAAAAAGCTCGCGGCAGGGGCAGACTTCTTCACGCTGCAACTGGGCTTCGACGCGGCCAAGCACCAGGAGGCCATGCACTGGGTGCGCCGCCAGCCTGCGCCCAAACCGCTACTGGCCTGCCTGATGAGCCTGACCCAAGGCCGGGCGAACATGCTCGATCACGTCGCCGGGGTTACCGTCACACCGTCCATGCGGCACATGCTCGAAGCCGAGGCGGCGCAATCCAAGGCCTTTGCCCAGGCCCGCAGCGTTGACCGGCTGGCCTTGCAGGTGATTGGCGTGAAGCTGATGGGCTATGCCGGGGTGCACCTGTCGGGCATTCACGAGATCAGCCAGTTGCTGGCGCTGGAGGCGCGGCTGGAGCACTGGCAGGCACAGATAACCGACATGGCGCAGTGGGCACCCGCCTGGCAGGCCAGTTGGCAAATGCCAGGCCTGCCTGCCGTCACGTTCCACCCGCCACAGGCCGCGTGGCGCCAGGGGGAGTCGCGGGTGACCGCCACCCTCACGCAGCAGGCGCGCTACCACCTGATGCACGGCATGCACTCACTGCTGTTCAGCCGCCGCAATGGCCTGAGCCAGGCTTTCGGCTGGGCGGTGCGCCAGCCGGTGTGGTCCACACGCCTGGGCGCTCAGGTGTTGCACACGGCAGAACGCGCGGTGAAGCGCCCGCTGCTGGGCTGCGACACCTGTGGCCGCTGCCGCCTTGAGGACACGCTGTATATCTGCCCGGAAACCTGCCCCAAGGGCCTGGCCAATGGCCCCTGCGGCGGCACGGCACTGAACCGCTGCGAATTCGGCGACCGCGAGTGCATCCACAGCGTGAAATACCGCACAGCCAAGGCCGTGCAGCAGACCGCGGTACTGGCCGAACGCCTGATCCCCTGTATCGAGGAGCACACCCGTCACCGCAGTTCATGGCCCCAGTGGTTCGGGGCCCCGGCCACGCGTGCTACGCCGCAGTCAGCGCCTCGAAGCCAGCCCGGATCGTAGCCTCGGGCAGGTCGTCGGCAATGAACACCATCACGCTCTCGCGGGCCTCGCCCTCGGCCCACTCGGCATCCCAGTCGAAGCCGTAGAGCTTGAGCACCCCCTGGAACACCAGCTTGCGTGGCTCCCCCGCGATGTTGAGCACCCCTTTGTAGCGCAGCAACTGCTTGCCATGGGTTTCCAGCAGGCCGTTCATGAAGTCGCTGAGGCGGTCGATGTCCAGCGCCGTATCGGTGCGCAGCACCAGGGTGGCGATACGGTCCGGCGTGGCCGGCTTGAGCACCGGGCGCAGGGCAGGCTTGAGGTTGGCGCCCAGGTCCGGGTTGAGGTTGAAGCCACGCACATCCAGCAGCTCGGCCAGGGAAATGCGGCCGTGCTCCACCCCATGAATGGCCGCCCGCCCGTTGATGCGGCCAAGCCGCTCGCGCAGCGCCAGCACGGCGTCTGGCTCGACCAGGTCGGTTTTGCTCAACAGCAGGCGATCCGCAAAGCCGACCTGGGCCTGGGCGATGGCCTGGGTGAGGTGCAGTTCGGCATGGGCCGCGTCCACCAGCGTGATGATGCCGTCGAGGATGTAACGCTCACGCAATTCCTCGTCGACGAAAAAGGTTTGCGCAACCGGTGCCGGGTCGGCAAGGCCTGTGCACTCGATCACCAGGCGGTCGAACGCGATCTCACCGGCATCCAGCCGCTCCAGCAACAGGTACAGGGCACGGGTGAGGTCGCCATGGATGCTGCAGCAGACGCAGCCATTGGCCAGGGTCATCACCTGTACCGGCTGGTCACCGAGCAGCTGGCTGTCAATGCCGGCCTCGCTGAATTCGTTTTCGATGACCGCAAGCTTCAGGCCGTGTTCGGCCTTGAGCATGTGCTTGAGCAAGGTCGTCTTGCCAGCGCCAAGGAAGCCGGTGAGGACGGTGACGGGAATGGGCGTCTGCACGCAGAAAATCTCCTGAGCGGAAAAACAAAGGGCCTCATCGCCGGCAAGCCGACGATGAGGCCAGTACAGGTCAACGCCTGGGGTTCAACAGCATTTGGGCCCGGACTTGCCTCCGTAACGGGCCTCCTGGCGTTCACGGAAGAACGCCTCGTAGCTCATCACCGGCTTGTCGGGGTGCGTCTTCTGCATGTGTTCGACATAGTTGTCGTAGTCGGGCATGCCGACCATCAGGCGGGCTGCCTGCCCCAGGTATTTCCCCAGTCGACCCAGGTCGTTGAACATCGCAGCAGTCCTCTCAAGCGTCAGGCAAAGCCTGGAACGGGGTTTCCTTGTCGGTCCGTTCCTTGCGGCCCCAGGCGGCGTAACCCACCTTGATCGCGAAGAACAGAATGCTGAACACCACCACCAGGAACAGGATGGTCAGCCCGGCATTGGTGTAGGCGTTGTAGATCACGTGCTGCATTTGCCCGATGTCCTTGGCCGGGGCCAGTACCTGGCCGGCGTCCAGCGCGGTGCTGTACTTCTTGGCCAGGGCCAGGAAGCCCACAGCCGGGTTCGGGTCGAACAGCTTGATCAGGCCCGCAGCGGTGGTGCAGATCAGCAGCCACGCAGCCGGCAACAGGGTGACCCAGATATAGCGCTGGCGCTTCATCTTGATCAGCACCACGGTGCCGAGCATCAGGGCAATACCGGCCAGCATCTGGTTGGAGATACCGAACAGCGGCCACAGCGTGTTGATACCGCCCAGTGGGTCGATCACGCCCTGGTACAGCAGGTAGCCCCACATCGCCACGCAACCTGCGGTAGCCAACAGGTTTGCACCCCACGATTCGGTGCGCTTGAGCGCCGGCACGAAGCTGCCCAGCAGGTCCTGCAGCATGAAGCGCCCGGCGCGAGTACCGGCATCCACTGCGGTAAGGATGAACAGCGCCTCAAACAAAATGGCGAAGTGGTACCAGAACGCCATGGTGTTTTCGCCCGGCAACACCTGGTGCAGAATTTGCGCAATACCCACCGCCAGCGTTGGCGCACCGCCGGCACGGGCCAGGATGGTGTGTTCGCCAATGTCACGGGCGACGGCTTCCAGGTGTTCCGGCGTAATCAGGAAGCCCCAGCTGCTGACCGTCTGCGCCACCGAAACCGCGTCGGCACCGACCACGGCGGCCGGGCTGTTCATGGCGAAATACACGCCCGGCTCGATCACCGAGGCCGCGACCATGGCCATGATCGCCACGAACGATTCCATCAGCATGCCGCCGTAGCCGATGTAGCGTGCGTTGGTTTCGTTATCCAGCAGCTTGGGCGTGGTGCCCGAGGAGATCAGCGCATGGAAGCCCGACACCGCACCACAGGCGATGGTGATGAACAGGAACGGGAACAGGGTGCCCTTCCACACCGGGCCCGTGCCGTCGGTGAACTGGGTCAGGGCCGGCATCTTCAGCTCGGGCGCAATGATCAGGATGCCGATGGCAAGCCCGACGATGGTGCCGATCTTGAGGAAGGTGGACAGGTAGTCACGCGGTGCCAGTACCAGCCACACCGGCAGCACGGCAGCAACGAAGCCGTAGCCCACCAGCATCCAGGTGATCTGCACACCGGTGAAGGTGAACGCCGGGCCCCATACCGGGTCGGCGGCGATCTGCCCGCCAAGCCAGATGGACAGCAACAGCAGCACCACGCCGATAATGGAGATCTCGCCAATGCGGCCCGGGCGGATGTAGCGCATGTAAATGCCCATGAACATCGCGATCGGGATGGTCGCCATTACCGTGAACATGCCCCAGGGGCTTTCGGCCAGGGCCTTGACCACGATCAGCGCCAGCACCGCCAGGATGATGATCATGATCAGGAAACAGCCGAACAGGGCGATGGTGCCCGGTATACGGCCCATTTCTTCGCGGACCATGTCGCCCAGCGAGCGACCATTGCGGCGGGTGGACATGAACAGGACCATGAAGTCCTGCACGGCACCGGCCAGTACCACGCCGGCAATCAGCCACAGGGTACCGGGCAGGTAGCCCATCTGCGCGGCCAGTACCGGGCCCACCAGGGGGCCTGCGCCCGCGATGGCGGCAAAGTGGTGGCCGAACAGGATGTGTTTGTTGGTGGGGACGTAGTCCAGGCCATCGTTGTTGAGCACCGCCGGTGTGGCGCGGCGCGGGTCGAGTTGCATCACCTTGGTGGCGATGAACAGGCTGTAGTAGCGATAGGCAACCAGGTAGATGGCCACTGCCGCGACCACGATCCACAAGGCGTTGATCGCCTCGCCGCGACGCAGGGCGACCACGCCCAGTGCGCAGGCTCCCAGGACTGCCAGCGCCAGCCACGGCAGGTGGCGTAGCAGGCTATTATTGTTGTTCATGGTTTGATTCCAGCTGGTGGATTGGAAAGACCGCCCATCGAGTCTAGGGCGAGTCATCGCGCATTGCCACACTTGCTTGGGAATAGAGCCTTTCCGAAAGGATTGCGCGCTAAGCCGACCAGGCAGAATTCATTCGACTCCGGATGTCATGCGAGGCCTGCATCATGAGCAACCACCCTGAACGCCGCCGCTTCCTGCGTATCGATTTCGATGCGCCCACTGAACTGTGCCAGGGCCAGCAGCGTTGGCCAGCCACCCTGCTGGACTTGTCACTC
Source organism: Pseudomonas sp. S60 (assembly GCF_016647865.1). Lineage (NCBI taxonomy): Bacteria > Pseudomonadati > Pseudomonadota > Gammaproteobacteria > Pseudomonadales > Pseudomonadaceae > Pseudomonas > Pseudomonas sp. S60. The sequence continues at coordinate 43,621 of NZ_JACVVH010000040.1, forward strand.
AAAGGCCTGCTGGTGCAGCGGCCTGCCAACTGGAGCGCTGACCTCACCCAGGATTTCGACGCCATCATCCACCTGGGCCCCGAGGAACGGGTGCACATGCAAGTGGAGCTGCGCCATGAAGAGCCAGATCGGCTGGGCTTTATCTGCCTGTACATCGACCTCGACTCGATGAGCCACCTGCACCGTCTTGTGGAATTGAACCTGGCCGACGGCACCGAAATGATGCGCGAACTGCGACAACTGATCGAATAATGAAATCTCTTAGCTAGCTAACATCCCCTTCAGGCTGACTTTCCTGTCCGTCTAGACAGCTTTGGCTGCAGTTTGGTTGTATTTGTACACACCCCTCTAGGCCCGCATTCAGCGTATTGGTACGGCTCCTGCATTGGGTTATAGGCGCCTTGCAGGCACCTGCCCGCACGCTTGGATCTAAATATTGTATACAATTTGTGTGGCAATCCATGGATTGAAATGTCTACAGTAGCCACACAACAATAAACAGAGAGCCTGCTCAATGACCACGTCCCCTAGCACGTCTCCCACCCCGCGTCCGGAGGACGAAAACCTCGGCCTGGGTGCGAACCTGGCCTATGGGCTGCAGCATGTGCTGACCATGTACGGGGGCATCGTCGCGGTGCCGCTGATCCTTGGCCAGGCAGCAGGCCTCAACCCTGCCGAGATCGGCATGCTGATCGCCGCCTCCCTGTTTGCCGGTGGCCTGGCGACCCTGCTGCAAACCCTAGGGCTGCCGTTTTTCGGCTGCCAGTTGCCGCTGGTGCAGGGGGTGTCGTTTGCCGGGGTGGCGACCATGGGCGCCATTCTAAGCAGCGAGGGCGGCGGTGGCCTGCCCGGTGTGCTGGGCGCGGTGATGGCGGCCTCGCTGATCGGCTTTCTGATTACCCCGGTGTTCTCGCGCATCACCAAGTTTTTCCCGCCGCTGGTGACGGGCATTGTCATCACCACCATCGGCCTGACCCTGATGCCGGTGGCCGCGCGCTGGGTGATGGGCGGCAACAGCGCCTCGCCAGAATTCGGCAGCGTGGCCAATATCGGCCTGGCCGCCCTGACCTTCGCCATTGTGCTGCTGCTGAGCAAGCTGGGCAGCGCGACCATTTCGCGGTTGTCGATATTGCTGGCGATGGTAGTGGGCACGTTGATTGCCTGGGCCTTGGGCATGGCCGACTTCGGCAAGGTTACCGAAGGCCCGGTGTTCGCCTTCCCTACCCCGTTTCACTTCGGCATGCCTGAATTCCACGTCGCCGCCATCCTGTCGATGTGCATCGTGATCATGGTGACCCTGGTGGAAACCTCGGCGGACATTCTGGCCGTGGGTGAAATCATCGACACCAAGGTCGACTCCAAGCGCCTGGGCAACGGCCTGCGTGCCGACATGGCATCAAGCATCCTGGCGCCAATCTTTGGCTCATTCACCCAGAGCGCCTTCGCCCAGAACGTTGGCCTGGTGGCGGTGACAGGCGTGCGCAGCCGCTACGTGGTGGCCACCGGCGGTGTGATTCTGGTGGTGCTTGGCCTGCTGCCAATCATGGGGCGGGTGATTGCCGCCGTGCCCACGCCGGTACTGGGTGGTGCGGGTATCGTGCTGTTCGGCACCGTGGCCGCCAGTGGCATCCGTACGCTGTCGAAGGTCAGCTACAAGAACAATGTGAACCTGATCATCGTTGCTGCATCACTGGGCTTCGGCATGATCCCGATCGCGGCACCCACGTTCTATCACCACTTCCCCAACTGGTTCGAAACCATCTTCCACTCCGGCATCAGCTCGGCGGCGATCATGGCCATTTTGCTGAACCTGATCTTCAACCACTTCACCACGGGCAACTCGGACCAGCAGTCGGTGTTCGCCGCCGCTTACGAGCGCACCATCGAGTATTCGGACATTTCTGCGCTGCGTGATGGCGACTACTTCAAGGACGGCAAGCTGTTCGACGCCGAGGGCAATGAAGTGCCGATGCGGGTGGTGGATGAACACGGCAACGAGGCGGTTAAGCGGGCAGCGGTGGCCGAGCACTAACGCCAGGTGGGCGCTTGCTAGCGATTGAAGCCTGCGCGGGCTTTGGCTTAGATCGTGTGATGGCGGCCAGGTGTATGACGTGGCTTGTGCGGTGGTGCACAGACCGAGCGCCGCCCGCGCGGCGCATCGCGAGCTGCGCTCGCTCCTACGT
>NZ_JACVVH010000041.1:0-45617 GCF_016647865.1 Pseudomonas sp. S60
CCTCCGCAAGTCCTTCGTTCGGCCTCCTGAAGTCGCGAAGATCAAGATCAAGATCAAGATCAAGATCAAGATCAAGATCTAGATCTAGAGCAACAGCCCAAATCAGAAACTACCAGCACAGTACAGTTGCCCCTCATTTTTCCCATTGACTGTACCGCCGACTCACTCCGCATAATCCACCCATCAATCCTGGAGGTGGCATGCCCAAAACAGTCCTGGTACTGGTAGAAACCGTCGACGATTACCTCCCCCTGCTGGAGCAGTCCGGTTATCACCTGATCCGCGCTCAATCCCCCAAGCTCCGCGCCCAAGCCATCGAGCAACAGGGCGCGCAGATCGACGCCGTGCTCACCCGTGGCCCGCTCGGCCTCACCGCCAGTGAAATGGCCGCGTTGCCCAAATTGCAGATTATCTGCGTCATCGGCGCCGGTTACGAGCAAGTCGACCTGCCCGCCGCCGCAGCCCGCGGCATCACCGTGACCAACGGCGCCGGCGCCAATGCAGAAGCCGTTGCAGACCACGCCATGGCCATGCTCCTGGCCCTGCTGCGCAATATTCCCCAGGCAGACGCCAGCACCCGCCGCGGCGAATGGCAGCGCGTCATCAGCCCGTCGGTGAGCGGCAAGCGCCTCGGCATCGTCGGCCTGGGCGCCGTCGGGCAAGCCATCGCCAGGCGTGCCAAACTCGGTTTTGCCATGCCGGTCAGCTATCACAGCCGCAGCCCCAAAGCCGATCAGCCCTACACCTGGTTCGATAGCCCCGAACGCCTCGCAGAGGCCGTCGATATTCTGGTGGTGGCCACGCCAGGGGGTGCCAACACCCATCACCTGATCAATGCCAGCGTGCTCAAGGCACTGGGCCCGCAGGGTTACCTGGTCAATATCGCCCGCGCCAGCGTGGTCGACACCCAGGCGCTGGTTACTGCCCTGCAAAGCGGCGCGCTGGCAGGTGCTGCATTGGACGTATTCGATGATGAGCCCCAGGTGCCTGATGCCCTGAAAGCACTGCACAACACCGTGCTCACCCCCCACGTAGCGGGCCAGTCGCCTGAAGCCGCGCGAGACACCGTGGCGCTTGTGCTGCGTAACCTGCAGGCATTCTTTGCCGGTGAGCCCGTGTTGACACCCGTTCGCCCGTAACCGTGACACAGAAAGCTGCCTGGTAGCTGCCGGGCCATAAGGAGCATGTCCATGCAACTCGAAATCTTCCAGGTCGATGCCTTCAGTGCCGAACCGTTCGGGGGCAACCCGGCGGCCGTCATCCCGCTTGAACACTGGCTGCCAGACCAGGTGCTGCAGCGTATCGCTGAAGAGAACAACCTGTCCGAAACGGCGTATTTCGTACGCAATGGCGAGGGCTTCGACCTGCGTTGGTTTACCCCCGCCGTGGAAGTGGACCTTTGCGGCCACGCCACCCTGGCATCTGCCTATGTACTGTTCGAACAATTGGGTGAACCCGCCCAGGTGCTGCGCTTCAATACCCGCAGTGGCGAGTTGCGGGTCACCCGGGGGGACGATGGGCTGCTGGCCATGGACTTCCCCGCCAAACAGCCCGTGGCCGAAGAAATGCCTGCAGGTTTGTTGCAGGCACTGAGCCTGCACCAGGCGCTGGCGCTGTACCGCAGCGATGACTACGTGGTGGTGATCGAAGACCCATTGCTGCTGGACGCACTGCAGCCCGACTTCGTCGCGCTGTCGCGCTACGATGTGCGCGGCATTGCCGTGACTGCGGCGGGGCGGGGGTTCGACTTCGTTACCCGTTGGTTCGGGCCGCGGGTGGGCGTGAATGAGGACCCGGTGACAGGCTCGGCGCACACCTCGCTGGCACCGATCTGGGCCGAACGCCTTGGCAAGCAGCGACTGGCCTGCGAGCAGGGCGGGGCGCGAAAGGGCCAGTTGCACTGTGAGGTGCCGGGCAATGGCCGGGTGATCATCAGTGGTCGGGCGGCGCTGTACCTGCGCGGTACGGTGTTTGTCTGACACGTCTGCGCATTCGCGTACCGGCGATGGGCTGCCGGGCCTGAGGCTATACTGGCTTCTTTGTCTTTTTCGGGGAGTGCATCATGGCTTTGGAAACGTCCGGCAGCTGCTTGTGCGGCGCCACCCAGTTGAAGGTTTCGTTTGACCATGCCGATGTCAGCGCCTGCCATTGCAGCATGTGCCGCAAGTGGACCGGCGGCCCGTTGCTGGTGGTGCATTGCAACCAGCCGCCGACGTTCGAGGGCCTCACCCCCGGTGTTTACGATTCGTCCGACTGGGCGCAGCGCGGCTTCTGCAGCCAGTGCGGCACACACCTGTTCTACCGGCTCAGGGCCAACGACAGCTACGCGGTGCCGGTTGGCCTGCTGGATGGCGAGCTGAACTGGCAGTTCAGCCTGCAGATCTTCATCGAGCAGAAGCCAGGTTGGTACTGCTTCGCCAACCAGACCACCTCCCTCACCGGCCAGCAGGCCTTCGAACAGCTGGGCTGATGCCGGCGTGCGGGCTTGCCAAAGCGCTGCAATCCTGAGAAAAGGGCGGCTTTGTCTTTCAGATGGAGTATGCCCGTGAGCCAAGAACTGCAGATCACCGACCTGGTAGAGGGTGATGGCAAAGTCGCCGTCAAAGGCGCCCTCATCACCACTCAATACACCGGCTGGTTGGCCGATGGCAGCGAGTTCGATTCTTCCTGGTCCCGTGGCAAGCCGTTTCAGTGCGTCATCGGCACCGGGCGTGTCATCAAAGGCTGGGACCAAGGGTTGATGGGGATGCGTGTGGGCGGCAAGCGCAAGCTGCAAGTGCCAGCCCACCTGGCCTATGGTGAACGCACCCTGGGCGCCATCCCGCCACACGCCGACCTCACCTTCGAGATCGAGTTACTGGAAGTGCTCACACGGGACGACTGAGCCCCACCAGGCAACAACAGGTTCACCTGCCAGACACAAATGCGCAACAGCAGGTGTCTAGTCTGGGCCTTGCCTAGGGAACGGCATTCACGCTCAGGGAGGAACCAAACGGGTTCGGGGCACTCTGACCCTCACCCGTTGCCAAGGATGGCAATCACGCTCAAGGCGGCCTGCAACAGGCCGGGTACTGTGTCGGGTGCAACCGATTGTTCTGCCACACAGGCCTTGAATTGATGAAATTGCCAGCTTTCTTCCGTCGCCGTCGCCACCCGTTGCTGCTTGGCCTGCTGCTCACGGCAGTGGCCGTGCCGTTGACGCTGGAGGCGCTCGACAGCAGGGCAGAACCTGTGGACGGTACCCAAACCCTGGTGTTTCTGCGGCATGCCGAAAAACCCGGTGAAGGCCTGGGCCAGTTGAATTGCCAGGGGCTGAACCGCGCGCTTGACCTGGCCACGGTATTGCCTGCGCGTTTCGGTAACGCCGATTACGTGTTCGCAGCCAACCCCACGCGGCATGTGGAGGAGGGCAGCCAGGACAAGAGCTACAGCTATATCCGCCCGCTGATGACCATCACCCCCAGTGCCATTCGGCTGGGCCTGCCGGTGAACATCGATTTCAGCGCCAACGACACCGACGAGCTTGCCGACGAACTGCTGCGTGACAAGTACCGCAATGCGACCGTGTACACCGCCTGGTCCCATGGCTACCTGCCGGATCTGATCAATGCCGTCGCCGGCAAGGCGTTGGGTGAAAAGCGGGTGATCACCGAAGACTGGGAGGGTGACGACTTCGACACCCTGTATGTGCTGACCCTGACCTGGCACGACGGCAAGGCCAGCCTGCTCAGCCGTAACGTGCGCCAGGGCCTGAACGACGGCGCCGAAAGCTGCCCCAGCTGATTCATTGCCCAGGGCAGCACCACAACGGGGTCAGCGGCCCAGGCGCATCGGCCAGCCCACTACCTTCTTGGCCCTGGGCGTGGCGTAGGTGCGTACTTTCGATGTGCTCAAGCCCATGCGCACCAGGGCCTCGGCGACTGTCACTGCTGCACTCACGCCATCCACCACCGGTACCCCGGTGCGTTGGCGGATCTGCTCGTCCAGCCCGGCCATGCCGCCACAACCCAGGCAGATGACCTCGGCCTTGTCTTCACGCACGGCACGTTCAGCCTGCTCGACGATGGCCTCTACGGCCCGCTGCGGGTCGGCTTCCAGCTCCAGCACCGCCATGCCGCTGGCGCGCACCGAGGCGCAGAGGTCATACAGGCCCGACAGCTTGAGCCGGTCTTCAATCAGCGGCACCGTGCGGTCCAGTGTGGTGACCACCGAGTAGGCATGCCCCAGGTACATCGCTGTACTGGCCGCCGCATCGGTGATGTCCACCACCGGCACGCTCAACAACTCCTGCAACCCTTCACGCCCGTGCTCGCCGTAGCCGGCCTGGATGACCGCATCGTAGGGGCCTTCGTAGGCCAGTACGCGGTCCATTACCGCGATGGCGGCCAGGTAGCTTTCGAAATTGCCTTCCACTGATTCGGCGCCGAACCAAGGGGTGAGCCCGATGATCTCGGTGCCGGGGGCGGCCACCGCGCGCGCCTGCTCGGCGATGGCATCGGTGATGGCTTCTGTGGTGTTGACGTTGGCGATAAGAATGCGCATGGGCAGTCCTCCCTGTTCAGTGGCTGCTGTGGTCGACGGCGATGCATTCGCCGCTGACATCGTGATAGTGACGGTTGCGTGGGGCGATCAGCAGGTAGATGGCAGCGGCAATGCCTGCGCCGATCAGCCAGGAGAACGGTGCCACGCTGTGGAAATGGGGTACCAGGGCCAGCACGATGGCCAGCAATGCGGCAGGCAGGAATGCCGCGATGGCACGCAGGTTGATGCCCCGCGTGTAGTGATAAGCGCCGGCCGGGTCTTCGCTGTAGAGCTGCGGCACGTTGATGCAGCCTTTGCGCAGCAGCCAATAGTCGGACATGATCACGCCGTACAGCGGCCCCAGCAGGGCGCCCAGGCCAGACAGGAAGTACACGATCACCAGCGGGCTGTTGTACAGGTTCCAGGGCAGGATCAATACCGCCAGGGTGGCGCTGATCAGCCCGGCGCGGCGGAAGTTGAGGTGGCGCGGGGCCAAGTTGCTGAGCACGAAGGCCGGCGCCACGAAATTGGCCATGATGTTCACCGCCACGGTGACGATCAGGAATGCCAGGCAGCCGAGTACCAGGAACGCGGTGCTGGGGATGGCGGCCACGATCTGGGTGGGGCTGTCGATGATCTGCCCGTTGATCTGGAACTGGGCACCGCACAGCACCACCGTGATGACGGCGAACACCAGAATGTTGACCGGCAAGCCCCAGAAGTTGCCTACGCGAATGGTTTTGCGGCAGGGCGAAGACCGGGCGAAGTCGCAGAAGTTGAGCACCAGCGTGCCGTAGATGGCCAGCCACAGCGCGCCGCCGGCAAAGATGTTGCGCCACATGTCAACGCCGGTCAGCGGCTCGGCAACCGACCAGGCAATGCGGGCATCGGCCTTGATGTACATGAACACGGCCAGCGAAGCGACCGTGAGCAGAATCACCGGCCCGGCGAACCCCTCGTAGCGGCGCACCATCTCCATGCCGTAGGCCAGAATGACCAGTTGCACCAGCCAGATGGCCACGAAGCACATCCAGCCCAGGCTCGACAGCCCCAGAATACTGTCATGGTCGTAGGCCGCCAGTTGCGGCCACACGGCGCTCAACAGCACCCGCAGCACCACTGACGCCAGGTACGTCTGGATGCCGAACCAGGCGATGGCGATCACGGCGCGTATCAGGGCGGGGATCTGCGCACCATGGATACCGAAGGCAATCCGGCTGATGACCGGGAACGGGACGCCTGTCTTCTGCCCCATGTAGCCCGACAGGTTCATGAAGAAGTACACCAGTGCCGCACCAATGGCCAGTGACATCAGGATCTGCCAACCGCCCAGTCCCAGGGCAAACAGCCCCATGGCGAAGGAATAGTTGGCGATGTTGTGCACGTCGTTGGTCCACAGGGCGAAGATGCTGTAACCGCCCCAGCGGCGCCCGGCGATGCGGGTGGGCGCCAGGTCGCGGTTGTGCAGGCGGGGGCTGAGGCCGAGGGCTAGCGCGGGGTCGGGCTGTGTGGTGGTGGGTTGGGTGCTGGCGACGGACAGTTCAGGGGCTAGGTTGAGGCTGCTACTCATTCCGGCGGGCTCCTGATGCACGCAGACTGCGATGAGCGGGCATGCACACGGGCTGGCCTTCTCGTCGGTGCAGCGTTGGCATCACAGGGTTCTGGGCGCGGCGGCCAAGGGTGAGTCGGCGTCGCGGGTTATTGTGTATTTATGTTTTGTCCAATTTGTATACAAAACATGAACACACAATAGCGAGTTCCATGCCAAGCCTTGTTGAGTCAGCCACGATCGAAGAGATCAGTACGGATATGATTTTTTTAACTATCTGAATTTATTTAGAAATATTTACATAGACAGACAATTCTTAAATTTCTCAGAGCTGAACTAGTTGATCATTTAGTCAGATTTTAAACGGTTCTGCCTGTAACGTAATGGTGCGCAAAGACACTAAGTGCACACAAAAATGGCACTTATGGTTACGTTTATGTGTACAAAATTTCGTCTGCGGTCACCGGGGCAATTTTCCCGCAGCACGCCAGTGGCTGTAGAATGGCGTTTTTCCCTGTTCGTGACTTTCAATGACCTCGCCGATCCACACCCTTGAGCAACACGTGCTTGCCGCCCTCGACCCAGCCCCACACGAAACCCGCCGCCTGTTCCATGGCCGTGGGCGCTGCTGGCCGGGCCTGGAGCAGGTCACGGTGGACTGGTTGCAGGGCGTGCTCTCAGTGGCGTTGTTTCGTGAGCCGCCCGATGGCCAGCTGGCAGAGCTGGAGGCCATGCTGCTGGCGCTTGCCAAGCGGCCGCAGTGGGCCGGGGAGGCCATTCTTGTTCAGCATCGCTACCTGCCTGACAGCCCCGGCCAGTGGTTGGTGGGTGAGCCTTGCCAACAGCGCGAGGTGGTCGAAGATGGGCTCACCTACTTGCTGGACCTGGGCGTGCGCCAGAACAACGGCCTGTTTCTGGACATGCGCTACGGGCGGCAATGGGTGCGCGAGCAGGCCGGTGGCAAGCGTGTGCTGAACCTGTTCGCCTACACCTGCGGTTTCTCGGTTGCGGCCGTTGCCGGCGGGGCTGAGCAGGTGGTCAACCTGGACATGGCCAAGTCGGCGCTGTCCCGCGGGCGGGAAAACCACCGGCTCAACGGCCACGATGCCTCGCGGGTGGCGTACCTGGGGCACGAACTGTTCAAGTCGTGGGGCAAGGTACGCAAATACGGCCCCTACGACCTGGTGATCATCGACCCGCCCACCTTCCAGCGCGGCAGTTTCGTGCTGACCCAGGATTACGCCAAGATTCTACGGCGGTTGCCAGAGCTGCTGACGCCGGGCGGGACGGTACTGGCCTGCGTGAACGACCCGGCGATAGGGCCGGAGTTCTTGATTGACGGGATGGCGGAGCAGGCGCCTGGCTTGGCGTTTGTCGAACGCCTGGAAAACCCGCCTGAGTTCCCTGATGCGGATTCGGCGGGCGGGCTGAAGGCCCTGGTATTTCGTCAGGCGTAGTCGCGGGGAGGGGCGCCGTGGGGCATCGCGAGCAAGTGCCGGGTGAGGCCGAGCTTGTTCGCGATACCAGGGTGCCGCTTACTGGTTGGTGTAGATCTGGTCAAACACCCCACCATCATTGAAGTGGGTCTTCTGTACTGTGCGCCAGTCACCAAAGGTTTTCTCAACCGACAGGAAGTCCACCTTCGGGAAACGGTCGGTGTACTTGGCCAGCACGGTTGCATCGCGCGGGCGCAGGTAGTTCTGTGCGGCGATTTCCTGTGCAGCAGGTGACCACAGGTACTTCAGGTATTCCTCGGCCACAGCCTGGGTGCCCTTACGGGCTACCACCTTGTCAACGACGCTGACCGGTGGCTCGGCTTCAGCCGAAACGCTGGGGTACACCACCTCGAACTGATCGCGGCCAAACTCCCGGGCGATCATCTCGGCCTCGTTCTCGAAGGTGACCAGCACGTCGCCAATCTGGTTGGTCATGAAGGTGGTGGTTGCCGCGCGGCCACCGGTGTCGAGCACTGGCGCCTGCTTGAACAGCTTGCCCACGAAGTCACGGGCCTTGGCCTCGTCACCGCCCTGCTTGAGCACATAACCCCAGGCCGACAGGTAGGTGTAGCGGCCATTCCCGGAGGTCTTGGGGTTGGGCACGATCACCTGCACGCCATCCTTGAGCAGGTCGGGCCAGTCTTTCAGCGCCTTGGGGTTGCCCTTGCGCACGATGAACACGGTGGCAGAGGTGAACGGGGCGCTGTTGTTCGGCAGCCGTGTTACCCAGTTGTCGGGCACCAGTTTGCCATTGTCGACCAGGGCATTGATGTCGGTAGCCATGTTCATGGTGATGACATCGGCCGGCAGCCCGTCGATCACTGCACGCGCCTGCTTGCTCGAACCGCCGAAGGACATCTGCACGTTGACCTTCTCGTTGTGCTCGGCCTCCCAGTGCTTCTGGAAGGCGGGGTTGTAGTCCTTATAGAAGTCGCGCATCACGTCATAGGAGACGTTGAGCAGGGTCGGTGCTGCCTGGGCGATGTTGCCCAAGGCAAGGCCGGCGGCGAGCAGCGAGGCGGTGAAGAGCTTTTTCACAGGGCGTCCTTGTTGGCGGTAGGGTGTTGGCACATTGCCTGCGACTATAGCGGCTGGCGATGTTGCCTTTAAAGAACAAAAACGCCTTTGGTTATGCCCCGTTGCACGGTTTTATCGCGGGGTAAACAGCTGGCTGCCACAGCGCGAGCAGAAAGCTGCATTGTGCTCGTGGGTGGGTTTGCTGCAGGCAGGGCAATCGTGCTGCAACTGCTCGCCGCGCATGGCATTGGCAAGCTCCGCAGTGAAGATGCCGGTCGGCACTGCAATGATCGAATAACCGGTGGTCATCACCAGCGACGACAGCACCTGCCCCAGGGGTGTTCGCGGCACGATATCGCCGAAGCCGACCGTGGTGAGGGTGACAATGGCCCAGTAGATGCCTTTGGGAATGCTGGTAAAGCCATGCTCCGGCCCCTCGATCACGTACATCAGCGTGCCGAACACGGTGACCAGCGTCGATACACTGACCAGAAACACGATGATCTTCTGCTTGCTGCCGCGCAGGGCGGCAAGCAGGTAATTGGCCTGCTTGAGGTAGGGGCCCAGCTTGAGCACGCGGAAGATCCGCAGCATACGGATGACCCGTACGATCAGCAGGTATTGGGCGTCGCTGTAGTACAGCGCAATGATGCCCGGCACGATCGCCAGCAAATCGACCAGGCCGTAGAAGCTGAACGCATAGCGCAAAGGCCGGGGCGAGCAGTACAGGCGGGTGAGGTATTCGCACAGAAACACCGCAGTGAAGCTCCACTCCAGGGCCGCCAGCAGGCCGCCGTAACCCCGGTGCACCTCGTCGATACTGTCGAGGATCACCGTGACTAGGCTGGCGAGGATGATCAGCAGGAGCGTCTTGTCGAAGCGCCTGCCGGCGACCGTGTCGGTCTGGAAGACGATGACGTAGAGGCGTTCACGCCAGGACTGCGGGGTGGGCATAAGGCGCGGGTCCATAAAGCAAACACCAAGAGTAGAGGATCTGCCCCCTACACGGCAACGCAGCGCCAGAGGCGCTCTAAAAATGCCAGTTTTGTACCGTTGCGGGAGCTGTTACTAATGGCTCCGCGGTGTTCACAGGAGCACGTCAATGGTCAATGCTTGCGTTTCGCCTCGGCTCGCCAGGGCCTACACCGTCTATGGTTACCAAGGCCAGACATCAGGCAGGACGTGGCTTGGTTACACCGGTCAATACCTGGATCGCCGATTACAAGGCTACCCGCTGGGGGCTGGGCACCGTTATTACAGCCCTGCCTTGATGCGATTCGTCAGCAGCGACGTCCATAGCCCGTTTGGTAAAGGCGGGCTGAATGCCTATGTATATTGCGTGGGCAATCCTGTGGTTCTGAGTGATCCAACCGGGCAGGCGCCTGTGAGGTCGAAATATGAAGGGTTGTGGACCCGAACCCCTCAACAGAAACCGGCACCTTCCGCAGTTCCATTATCAAAAGGCAGTGTCAGCCTTGTGAACGGCAGACCTCAGGTCAATATTGCCCCTGGCGATGTTGTGAATATGCTGAAAAACGGGAGATGGGTCGAGTCGGAAGGCAAGACCAGCCTTGAGTTGCCGTTGGGGAGCCTGGTGCAGGGCTCGGAAAACTCCACGCTTAGAATCTCCCTCACGGAAACTACCGTTACCGTCCCCCACGTGGATGCCGTCAAGACAGCCGTCTCATCAGCAACCACGAAACCCGCGGATGGCACCGTGGCTGTACCGCTGCCTGTGGGGTTGGTGCTGCAGTCTGAAAAGAGTGTGTCCTGGAATCAGGCAACCTATCGGGTATCTCATAAAGACCTGACCAATGAGGTTTTACGGCAAATCCGCCAATAGCCTGTCGAGGGCTACGGGCTGGCAGTTTGGGCAGATCGTCTAACCGAAGAGCCCCCATGCATAAGCCAGCATGCCATGACGAAAGGCGCGGTCAGTGGCGCAGTCGGCAGTAGCTTCCACAGTGACTGCAGCGTTACTGCCACGGCGATTGCAGTCAGCGTCGCCAACGGCTTTTCCCCCTGGCGGCTGAACGCCAGTGCCGCCAGCGCCGCATTGAACCCGTAAAGGCCCAGCCAGGCTGCCTCCTGCTGCTCGGTGAGCAGCGCTACGCCACCGCCGATTGCCGAGCCGATCACGGCCCACAGGGCAGCGTAGGGATGCGCGATGAACAGGCCGAGGATGATCAGCAGCCCGGCCAATGGCTGGTCGAGCAAAAAGATTTGGCCCACGCCACGCGCCAACCCATACAGCGGGCCGGCCTCGACGGGGCCGCTTGGCGCAGGGCTGCCAACCAGCAGCACGGCCCAGCCCAGCAGCACGAAGGGGGCGGTGTAGGCGACCAGCAGCTTGCCGCCGCGCTTGCGCCATTGGTGGGTGATGATGCTGGACAGGCCCGCCGCGGCGATGATCAGCGGTGGCTGGATGACCGACCAGGGCAATACCGCACTGATCAAGATGCCGATGAGCACGCCGTTGTAGCTGTACAGCCCGGCCTGGCGGTCGGCACGGTCGTAGCCACGGGCCTGTGCGGTCATCAGGCCGGCCAGGGCGCCAAGCAGGGCGCCGCCGACCAGCCCGGGTGCGGTGAGCAAAATGGCCAACAGGCAGCACAGGCCGCAGGCAGGGCTGCGCAGCAGCAGCACCTGGCTGAATCCGTTGAGCAGCGCCGTGGCCCAGTCGGGGCACGGGTTGACGAAATGTTTTGTGTACATGGGCAGTCAGCAAGGTTGAAAGAGAAGCGGCGGGCCTCTTCGGGCCTCGATTTGTCCGCAGTCAGGTGCAGTGGCCTAGATCAAACTCTCGATCCGCAGCGTGTTGGTCGACCCGGGCTTGCCGAATGGCACCCCGGCCGTGATCAGCAACGTATCACCCCGGCTGGCCATGCCTTGTGCCTGGGCGATTTCAAGGGCGGTGGACACCACCTCGTCCACTTGGCGCAAGCGGTCATTGACCACTGAATGCACGCCCCAGGTCACACTCAGCCGGCGCGCGGTGGCGTGGTTGGGGGTGAGGTTGAGGATCGGCGCGCGGGGTCGCTCGCGGGCAGCGCGCAGGGTCGAGGCGCCCGACTCGCTGTAGTTCACCAGCACCGCCACCGGTAGGATGCCGCTGATGCGGCGGATGGCGCAGCTGATGGCGTCCGACACCGTGGCCTCGGCCTTGGGCCGGCCGACGTCAAGCTGGGCCTGGTAGTCCGGGCCGTTTTCCACCTGGCGGATGATTTTGCTCATCATCTGCACGGCTTCCAGCGGGTAGTCGCCCGAGGCGGTTTCTGCTGACAGCATCACTGCATCGGCGCCTTCGGCCACGGCGTTGGCCACGTCGGTGACCTCGGCGCGGGTAGGGGCCGGGGAGAAACGCATGGACTCAAGCATCTGGGTGGCCACCACCACCGGTTTGCCCAGCTGCCGGCAGGTGTTGATGATGCGCTTCTGAATCTGCGGCACGCTCTCGGCCGGTACCTCCACACCCAGGTCACCGCGGGCCACCATGATGGCGTCGGCCAGTTCGGCGATGGCTTGCAGCTGTTCCACCGCCGACGGCTTTTCGATCTTGGCCATCAGGTAAGCCCGGTCGCCGATCAGGGCGCGTGCTTCGGCGATATCCTGAGGGCGCTGCACGAACGACAGCGCCACCCAGTCCACGCCCAGCTCCAGGCCAAAGGCCAGGTCGCGGCGATCCTTTTCGGTCAGTGGCGAGAGGTCGAGCAGCGCCTGGGGCACGTTGACCCCTTTGCGGTCGGACAGCTCCCCGCCGGCCAACACCTCGGTGTCGATGGCGTCGTGGTGCTTGGCGGTGACCCGCAAGCGCAGCTTGCCGTCGTCCAGCAGCAAGTCCATGCCGGGTTCCAGCGCGGCAATGATCTCTGGGTGCGGCAGGTTCACCCGCTGGGGGCTGCCGGGTGTGGTGTCCAGGTCCAGGCGCAGGGCCTGGCCACGCTGCAGGTACACGTTGCCGTCAGCGAAGCGACCCACCCGCAGCTTGGGCCCTTGCAGGTCCATGAGGATGCCCAGCGGGTAGTTCAGCTGCTGCTCCACATCGCGAATCCACTGGTAGCGCAAGGCGTGGTCGGCGTGTTCGCCGTGGCTGAAATTCAGGCGGAAGATATTTACCCCGGCCTCCACCAGCTGGCGCACGTCGTCGATGGTCTTGATTGCCGGGCCGAGGGTGGCCAGTACCTTCACTTTCTTGTCGGGCGTCATGATGGGTTGCTCTCGAGAATCAGGATGGCGCGGAAGTCGTTGACGTTGGTGCGGGTCGGCTCGGTGACGATCAACGCATCCAGCGCGGCGAAGTAGCCGTAGCCGTTGTTGTTGTCCAGCTCGTCGCTGGCGCTCAGGCCCAGTGCCTGGGCGCGGGCATGGCTGCTGGGGGTCATCAGCGCGCCGGCGTTTTCTTCCGACCCGTCGATGCCATCGGTATCGCCGGCCAGGGCATACACGCCCGGCAGGCCTTTGAGGCTTTCGGTGAGGCTGAGCAGGAACTCGGCGTTGCGCCCGCCGCGGCCGTTGCCCCGTACGGTGACGGTGGTTTCGCCACCGGACAGGATCACGCAGGGAGCTTTGAGCGGCTGGCCGTGCTGGATGATCTGCCGGGCGATGCCCGCGTGCACCTTGGCCACCTCACGCGACTCGCCTTCGAGGTCGCCCAGGATCAGCGGGCTGAAACCCGCCTGGCGGGCTTTGACGGCCGCGGCTTCCAGCGACTGCTGGGGCTTGGCGATCAGCTGGAAATGGCTGCGTGCCAGGGCCGGATCATCGGCCTTGACGGTTTCTGATGCGGGGTTGTTAAGCCAGTCGATGACGGCCTTGGGCGCATCGATGGCGTAGCGTTTGAGGATGGCCAGGGCATCGGCGCGGGTGCTCGGGTCGGCCACGGTAGGGCCGGAGGCGATCACCGTGGCCAGGTCGCCCGGCACATCGGAAATGGCATAGGTGTACACCGTGGCCGGCCAGCAGGCCTTGGCCAGGCGGCCGCCCTTGATCGCCGAGAGGTGCTTGCGCACGCAGTTCATCTCGCCGATGGTGGCGCCGGATTTGAGCAGCGCCTTGTTGATCTGCTGCTTGTCGGCCAGCGTCAGGCCCTGCGCAGGCAGGGCCAGCAGTGCCGAGCCACCGCCAGACAGCAGGAAGATCACGCGGTCGTCTTCGTTGAGGTTGCTGACCAGGTCCAGCACGCGCTTGGCCACGGCCAGGCCGGCAGCGTCGGGAACGGGGTGGGCGGCCTCAACCACTTCGATTTTCTGACAATTGGCCCCATGGCCGTAGCGGGTGACCACCAGGCCGCAGACTTCCCCCTGCCAGCATTTCTCGACCACTTCGGCCATGGCGGCTGCGGCCTTCCCGGCGCCGATGACAATGACCCGGCCGGTACGGTCAGCGGGCAAATACGGCTCAAGGACCTGGCGGGGGTGGGCGGCGGCGATGGCTGTGTCGAACAGCTCGCGAAGAATTTTTTGCGGATCGACCGACATGGCAGGCTCCCAATTATTGTTGTTTTGCACAATCAAAAACGCCCCTGGAAGTGCCTCCGTGCAGGGCGAACCAGGGGCGGGTGTTGCTCGGTTTCACGGGCCGGCCCGTGGTCGCAGGCCAACCAGCGTGTGCTTCAATCGCGAGCTTTGCTCGCTCCTACGGGCCTTATGCTGATCCCGTAGGAGCGAGCGCAGCTCGCGATGAGGCCGGTAGGTTTTATTGCTCGTCGCGAATCGAGAAATTGGCCATGTGTTCCAGGCCCTTGATCAGTGCCGAGTGGTCCCAGTTGCCGCCGCCCAGGGCCTGGCAGGTGTTGAACACCTGCTGGGCATTGGAGGTGTTGGGCAGGTTGATGCCCAGCTCCTTGGCGCCCTGCAGGGCCAGGTTCAGGTCTTTCTGGTGCAGGTTGATGCGGAAGCCCGGGTCGAAGGTGCCCTTGATCATGCGCTCGGCATGCACCTCGAGGATTTTCGACGACGCAAAGCCGCCCATCAGCGCTTCACGCACCTTGGCCGGGTCGGCACCGTTCTTGGCTGCGAACAGCAGCGCTTCGCTGACGGCCTGAATGTTCAGGGCAACGATGATCTGGTTGGCCACTTTGGCGGTCTGGCCGTCGCCGTTGCCACCGACGCGGGTGATGTTCTTGCCCATGGCTTCGAACAGCGGCAGTGCGCGCTCGAAGGCTTTCGGGCAGCCCCCGACCATGATGCTCAGGGTGGCGGCCTTGGCGCCGACTTCACCGCCGGATACCGGGGCGTCCAGGTAGGCAGCGCCCGTGGCTTTGATCTTGTCGGCGAATACCTTGGTGGCGGTGGGGGAAATCGAGCTCATGTCGATGACCACCTTGTTTGGGCCCACGCCTTCGGCCACCCCGTTTTCACCGAACAGCACGCTCTCCACCTGGGGGGTGTCAGGCACCATCACAATGATGAACTCGGCTTCCTGGGCTACTTCCTTGGGGTTGGCCAGGGCCACTGCGCCCGCTGCCAGCAGGTCGGCCGGGGCGGCGTCGTGGTGGGTGGAAACGAACAGGCTGTGCCCTGCTTTTTGCAGGTTCTGGGCCATGGGCTTGCCCATGATGCCGGTGCCGATGAAACCGATTTTAGCCATGAGAAATTACCTCTTTTGTATTTATTGAATCTCGCTAGAGCACGCGATGCAGGCCTTCTGTGGGAGCGGGTTTACCCGCGAAGCAGACGCCGCGGTGGATGGCACCGGCTGCGCCGGTGTTCGCGGGTGAACCCGCTCCCACAGTGGCTGGTGTCTTCCACAGAATCTGGTGGTTCACACAGGCTGATGCCCAGCCCTCAGATCGCGTTATGGGTTTTCAGCCAGCCCAGGCCGGCTTCGGTTGTGGTTTTGGGCTTGTACTCCGCGCCCACCCAGCCTTGGTAACCAATGCGGTCCAGGTGCTCGAACAGGAAGCGGTAGTTGATCTCGCCGGTGCCCGGCTCGTGGCGGCCGGGGTTGTCGGCCAACTGGATATGGTTGATCAAGGGCAGGTTGGCCTCGACGGTGCGCGCCAGGTCACCTTCCATGATCTGCATGTGGTAGATGTCGTACTGCAGGAACAGGTTGTCGCTGCCCACCTCGGCCTGGATGTCCAGCGCTTGCTGGGTGGTATTGAGGTAGAAGCCCGGGATGTCGCGGGTGTTGATCATTTCCATGACCAGGCGAATACCGGCGGCCTTGAGCGTGTCGGCGGCATAGCGCAGGTTGCCCACGAAGGTGCTGCGCACGGTGGCACAGTCCGTGCCTTGCGGGCGAATGCCGGCCAGGGCGTTGACCTGGGTGTTGCCCAGCACCTTGGCGTACGCGATGGCCTTGTCGACACCGGCCCGGAATTCCTCCACCCGGTCAGGGTGGCAGGCAATGCCGCGCTCGCCTTGCGACCAGTCGCCGGCGGGCAGGTTGAACAGCACCTGGGTCAGGCCGTTGGCGTCCAGTTGCTGCTTGATGTCGGCAGCGCTGAAATCATACGGAAAAAGGTATTCGACACCGCTGAAGCCGGCGTCAGCGGCGGCCTTGAAGCGGGCCAGAAAGTCCTGTTCGGTGAACAGCATGGACAGGTTGGCGGCGAAGCGCGGCATGTTGTGTCTCCTTGCGTAGAAGGCCCCCGGCAGCGGCCTGGGGGCGTGCGGCAGTCAGTCCAGCAGCGAGATGGCGGTGGGCGCGTCATTGCCGACCAGGGCCAGGTCTTCGAATTCGTTGACCGCGTTGATCTCGGTGCCCATGGAAATATTGGTCACGCGTTCGAGAATCACCTCCACCACCACGGGCACGCGGAACTCTTCGGCCATTTTTTGCGCCTTGAGCAGGGCAGGGGCGATGTCGCCCGGCTCGAATACGCGCAGTGCCTTGCAGCCCAGGCCTTCGACCACCGCGACGTGGTCGACGCCGTAGGTGGCGGCATCGCTGGCGTTGATGTTCTCGAACGCCAGTTGTACACAGTAATCCATGTCGAAGCCACGCTGCGCCTGGCGGATCAGCCCCAGGTAGGCGTTGTTCACCAGCACGTGAACGTAGGGCAGGTTGAACTGCGCGCCCACGGCCAGTTCCTCGATCATGAACTGGAAGTCGTAGTCACCTGACAGCGCCACCACCTTGCGCTGAGGGTCGGCTTTGACCACGCCCAACGCGGCAGGGATGGTCCAGCCCAGCGGGCCGGCCTGGCCGCAATTGATCCAGTGCCGCGGCTTGTACACATGCAGAAACTGCGCACCGGCAATCTGCGACAGGCCGATGGTGCTGACGTAGCAGGTGTCCTTGCCGAATACCTGGTTCATTTCCTGGTAAACGCGCTGCGGCTTCACCGGCACGTTGTCGAAGTGGGTTTTGCGCTGCAGGCTGGCTTTGCGCTGTTGGCAGTCTTCAAGCCAGGCCTTGCGGCATTTGAGCTTGCCGGCGGCTTGCCACTCGCGCGCCACCTCCAGCAGCTTGTCCAGCGCCAGGCCTGCGTCCGAAACGATGCCCAGGTCGGGGGTGAATACGCGGCCGATCTGGGTCGGCTCGATGTCGACATGGATGAAGGTGCGGCCTTCGGTGTACACGTCCACAGAACCGGTATGGCGGTTGGCCCAGCGGTTGCCGATACCGAACACCAGGTCGGACTTCAGCAGCGTAGCGTTGCCATAGCGGTGCGAGGTCTGCAGGCCGACCATGCCGACCATTTGCGGGTGGTCGTCGGGCAGGGTGCCCCAGCCCATCAGGGTGGGGATGACCGGCACGCCGGTCAGCTCGGCGAAGGCCACCAGTTTGTCGCTGGCATCGGCATTGATGATGCCGCCGCCAGCCACCAGCAGCGGGCGTTCAGCGTCGTTGAGCATGGCCAGGGCTTTTTCCGCCTGTACCCGGGTGGCCGCTGGCTTGTGCACTGGCAAGGGTTCGTAGGCATCGATATCGAATTCGATTTCGGCCATCTGCACGTCGAACGGCAGATCGATCAGCACCGGGCCCGGGCGGCCGCTGCGCATTTCGAAGAACGCCTTCTGGAACGCATAGGGCACCTGGCCCGGCTCCAGCACGGTGGTCGCCCACTTGGTCACCGGCTTGACGATGCTGGTGATGTCCACGGCCTGGAAGTCTTCCTTGTGCAGGCGGGCGCGGGGGGCCTGGCCGGTGATGCACAGAATCGGGATGGAGTCTGCGCTGGCGCTGTACAGGCCGGTGACCATGTCGGTGCCGGCAGGCCCGGAGGTACCGATGCATACGCCGATGTTGCCGGGGTTGGCGCGGGTGTAGCCCTCGGCCATGTGCGAGGCACCTTCGACGTGGCGAGCGAGGACGTGATCGATGCCACCGACTTTTTTCAGGGCCGAATACAGCGGGTTGATGGCAGCCCCGGGGATGCCGAACGCGGTCTCTACACCTTCACGGCGCATGACCAGAACGGCTGCATCGATTGCTCTCATTTTGCTCATGATTTGTGCCTCATCGATTTTGTAATTGTATACAACTTTCTATGCGATTCAGTGTATTCATGCCTGAGTCGTCAGGTCAATGGGTTTTCATCGGGTAAGAACGCTTTGCATGAAGCGCCCGTGCACAAAGGGCTTTGCAGAGACGCCTAGGATTGATCAAAAATATTGTATACAAAAATATTCTTAGTTGTGTTCTATTTGGTCCTCGGTTTTCAACTGCCCCCAGGGCGTCTCACAATAAGAAGAGGACCTTTGCATGAACGCTTTGAACCTGAAAGTCGCGGTCAGCCTGGTAGAGGCTGCGCTGGCGGCAGGCCGAACCGTCAACGCTGCGCCGTTGACCGTTGCAGTGCTGGATGCCGGTGGGCATGTACTGGTATTGCAGCGCGAAGACGGTGCCAGCCTGTTGCGGCCTGAGCTGGCCACGGGCAAGGCCTGGGGCGCCATTGCGCTGGGCAAGGGCTCACGCTTGCTGGCCCTGGATGCCCAGCAGCGGCCGGCGTTTTTTGCGGCGCTCAATGGGCTGGGCGAGCGGCCGGTGGTGCCGGCGCCGGGGGGTGTGCTGATACGTGATCAGGAGGGCAGGGTGTTGGGAGCGGTAGGGATCAGTGGCGATACGTCGGACATCGACGAGCAGTGCGCCATCAGTGCCATCGACGCGGTAGGGCTGCGGGCGGATGCGGGGGTGGTGGCGTGACCAGGGGTGGCCTGCGCTGGCCCTTTCGCGGGTGAACCCGCTCCCACAATGATGGCGCCAGCGCTCGGGCTTTGTGCAAGCCAGCCTCTGCCCCACCACAGCCTCTGCCCCAGGGCTGAATGCCCCTGTGGGAGCAGGTTTACCCGCGAAAGGGCCAGCGCACTACTCAGGCTACCTCAGGCTCGCAGCCTTTGAGCACCATGCGGATGATGGTTTCGGCAGCAGCATCGTAGTCGCTGTCGGCCAGCTTGGCCTTGCCCGTCACGGCCGAAATCTGCCAATCGAAGTCGGCATAGGTCTGGGTCGCTGCCCAGATGCTGAACATCAGATGGTGCGCATCCACATGGGCGATCTGCCCATGGTCGATCCAGTGCTGGATGCACTCGATATTATGCCGTGCCTGCGCATTCAGCTGTTCCACCTGGCTGGGTGACAGGTGCGGTGCGCCGTGCATGATCTCGCTGGCAAACACCTTGGACGCATGGGGCAGGTCACGGGAAATACGAATTTTCGAGCGAATGTACGCGCTGAGCACTTCCTTGGGGTCGCCATCGGCGTTGAACGGCGTGGAGGCCTGCATGATCGGCGCGATGATGCTCTCGAGCACTTCCCGGTACAGGTTGTCCTTGGACTTGAAGTAGTAGTACACGTTGGGCTTGGGCAGCCCGGCCTTGGCCGCGATGTCGCTGGTCTTGGTGGCCGCGAAGCCCTTGTCGGCGAATTCCTCGCTGGCCGCGCGCAGGATCAGTTCCTTGTTGCGCTCGCGAATGGTGCTCATGGTCAGGGATCTTCCTCGTGTCTGGCCACCTCTAAGAGGGATCGGGCATGGTAGCACCGTGCCTGACGGGCGCTCAAGGCAGCGGCCTTGGGCTAGACTCCGGCTCATTCACACACTTGGAAACAGCATAATTATGGCAGCAAGCAGTCTACTGGTACTGATCGACGACATCGCCACGCTGCTCGACGACGTATCGCTGATGACCAAGGTCGCGGCAAAGAAAACCGCTGGCGTGCTGGGGGATGACCTGGCACTCAATGCGCAACAGGTGACCGGCGTGAGCGCCGACCGCGAATTGCCCGTGGTGTGGGCAGTGGCCAAGGGCTCGCTGATGAACAAGGCGATCCTGGTGCCGGCGGCGCTGTTGATCAGCGCGTTCATCCCCTGGGCGGTCACACCGTTGCTGATGGTGGGGGGGGCCTACCTGTGCTTCGAGGGCTTCGAGAAGCTGGCGCATGCGTTCTTCCACGACAAGGACGAAGAACAGGCCAGGCGTGCCAAGCGCAGCGAGGCGCTGGCGGACCAGAACACCGACCTGGTGGCGTTCGAGAAGGCCAAGATCAAGGGGGCCGTGCGCACCGACTTCATTCTCTCTGCTGAGATCATCGCCATCACCTTGGGCATCGTTGCCGATGCGCCACTGACCCAGCAGATCATCGTGCTGTCGGGCATCGCCGTGGTCATGACCATCGGTGTGTACGGGGTGGTGGGCGGGATCGTGAAGCTGGACGACCTGGGCCTGTGGATGAGCCGCAAGGCTTCGCGCCTGGTACAGGCCATCGGCAACGGCATCCTGCGGGCCGCGCCCTACATGATGAAAGCCCTGTCGGTGGTCGGCACGGCGGCCATGTTCCTGGTCGGTGGTGGCATCTTGGTACACGGCATCGCGCCTTTGCACCATGCTGTCGAGGCGTTCAGCGAGGGCCGGGGCGGGGCGTTGACGGGCGCGCTGCTCAACGGCGTGGCCGGTGTGGTCGCCGGTGCCGTGGTGCTGGCGGTGGTGAGTGGAGCGAGCAAGCTGTGGCGTGCGTTGCGCCCCGCCCACTAAGGTGGCTGGCCGGTGCTGCTGCGCCGGCCGCGCACTCAGGTTAGAACAGCACCTTGACCAGGAAACTCATGGTGTTCTGGTCGGTGGTGAAGCCGTCGCTGTCCTTGATCCCGTACTTGTTCTTCCAGTAGTCGTACTCCACACCCACGTACAGCTGCTTTTCGCCCAGGTTCATGGCCTTGCCCAGGTCATACTTGATCTGCGGGTTGAAGTGCAGGTTGGCCTGGTAGGTGCCGCGGCGGTTTTCGTCGTTGTCCACCACCCAGTCCATGTAACCATCGATCAGCACATCCGACGAGCCTACAGGGATGGTGTACGACCACACAGGCGTGATCTGCCAGACGTTGTCACCCGGGCGGCTGCCGTCGGTGGTGCGCTGGTAGAAGTTCAGCTGGAAGTAGTCGAAGCCCGGGATCGCCAGGTCGAACCCTGGGCCGATCAGGTACGCCTCGGTATCACCTTCGCCAAACTCGTAGGTCATGGCCAACAGCACATCCTTGATGGGGCCGAACTCAAACTTCTGGTCGAAGATCTTGCCGAACGACAGGCGCGGGGTGATCTCGCCGTAGTAGGTGTTCGGGCCATTGCCGCTGTCTTTCTGCCCTTGATAGAAGATCTTGTCGACGAAGATGAAGTTGTCGCCATACTTCCAGCCATCGGCGTGCTCGAAGGTGACGGTTTGCTGGGTCGGCGGGTTGACCTTGAAGTTCTTGCCCCACAGGTAGGTGAGGCTGTTGCTCTGCCACTGCAGCAGGTCGCCACCGAAGGTGGTGCCGCACGCCAGCAGGCCGCCGGCCAGGATCAGGCTGTTGATGATACGCATCGCGTGTGTCGCTCCCTTGATTGGTCAGTTGTCAGCGCTCGTTGATGGCGCTTTTTCTGTCTTTTTAGTCAGCTTTTTTCGTTTGGCCATAGCTGTTTGGCAAGGGTCGCGCCAACTTTTCCAGGTTGGCCGAACCGTCCTGCTCGACGTCGTTCTGAACGGATGAAAAGGGTCTTTCAGGCTGGCAACACGTCGGCCAACCGCCCGAATTCATTGACTGAGCGGTCAGTTAACGCAGGCAGAATCCGTTCTGCCCCGATCGAGGGGGCGCGCAGGTTACTGGCTTGCGCGCCTGGCCTCAAGTGCTCCTTCCTGGCGCACGTGGTACAAACTTGTGCGTTTGGTCAGCTTCCTAGAAGTGCACCTTGACCAAGGCGCTGGCCACGCTCTGGTTGGTGCTCAGGCTGCCGCGGCTGTCGATGCCGTATTTGTCTTTCCAGTAGCTGTATTCAAAGCCCACGTACAACTGCCGGGCGCCGAAATTCAGGGCCTTGCCCAGGTCGTATTTCACCTGTGGGTTGAAGTGCAGGTTGGCGTGGTAGGTGCCACGGCGGTTCTGGTCGTTGTCCGTGACCCAGTCCATGTAGCCGTCTATCAGAATGTCGGATTTGCCGACAGGCACGGTGTACGACCAGGCCGGGGTGATTTGCCAGACGTTGTCGCCCGGGCGGCTGCCCTCGGTGTTGCGCACGTAGAAATTGAGCACGAAATAGTTGAAACCCGGCACGTCCAGGTCAAACCCCGGGCCGATCAGGTACGCCTCGTTGTCACCTTCGCCGCGCTCGTAGGTCATGGCGAGCAGCACGTCCTTGATCGGCCCGAAGGCCAGCTTGCGGTCGAGGATCTTGCCCAATGACAGGCGCGGGCTGAACTCGCCGTAGTAAGTGGTTACGCCTTTGCCCGGGTCGGCTTTGCCGTTGTAGAAGATCTTGTCGACGAACAGAAAAGTGTCGCCGTACTTCCATTTGTTGGCATGCTCGAACGTGACGGTTTGCTGGATATCAGGGTTTACCTTGAAATCCTTGCCATACAGGTAGGTCAGGCTTTCGCCGTGCCATTGCAGCCATTCGCCAGCGTGGGTGGGCGCGTTGGCCAGCAGGCTGCTGCCCAGCAACAGGGACGAGGTGATGTGTTTCATGGAGGGCTCCCGGCCTTATTGTTCTTGTTGGTTGGTGCGGCGGGCAGGGGCGGCATGGCGCCGCCCCGGTCTTCAGTGGGGGTGGCAGGGCGCGTTGTGCGCCGCGCGGTCAGCCCCGCCCAGAATGTTGAACAGCACATTCAGCACCAGTGCACTGACCGTGGCCATGGCAATGCCGCTGTGGGTGATCGGCTCCATCCACTGGGGCATCTGGGCGAAGAATTCCGGGCGCACCACCGGGATGAGCCCGAAACCCACGCTGACCGCCACCAGCAACTGGTTGCGCCGGTCACCAATGTCGGCTTCCTGAAGAATCTTGATCCCTGTGGCGGTGACCATGCCGAACATGGCGATGGAGGCGCCGCCCAGCACGGCCGGTGGTATCGAGGCAATCAGGAACGCCGCCTTGGGCAGCAGGCTGAGCAGCACCAACAGGGCACCGGCAACCACGGTGACGTAGCGGCAGCGTACGCCGGTCATCTGCACCAGGCCGATGTTCTGGGCGAACGAGGAATGGGTGAAGGTGTTGAAAAACCCGGCGATGAACGAAGCGCCGGCATCGCACAGCAGGCCGCGCCGTAGCATCCCCGGGGTGACTTCCCGGTCGGTGACCTTGCCCAACGCCAGGAACATGCCCGTGGACTCGACGAAGATGATCACTACCACCAGGCACATGGACAGGATGGGCGCCAGGCTGAAGGTGGGCATGCCAAAGTGCAGGGGCGTTACCACCTGCAACCAGGGTGCAGCCCCCAGCCCTGACAGGTCGACCATGCCGATGGCGCCGGCCAGCAGGTAGCCGAGGCCCATGCCCACCAGCACCGAGACATTCACCCAGAACCCGCGCATGAAGCGGTTGATCAGCAGGATGACCGCCAGCACCAGGCCGGCCACCAGCAGGTAGACCGGCGAGCCGAAGGTGGTGGCCTGCTGGCCCCCACCTGCCCAGTTCACGGCCACAGGGAACAGCGACAGGCCAATGGACGTGATCACGGTGCCGGTGACCAGGGGCGGGAAGAACCGCACCACCTTGGACATGAACGGTGCGACCAGCATGCCGAAGAACCCGGCGGCGATGGTGGCGCCGAAAATGCCTTGCAGGCCCACACCGGGCATGCCGGCCATGGCCACCATGCTGCCGACGGCGGCAAAGCTGGCGCCCATCATCACCGGCATGCGAATGCCCACAGGGCCGATACCGAAGGACTGCACGATGGTTGCAACACCGGCCACCAGCAGGTCGGCGTTGATCAGGAAGGCAACCTCTTCGCGGGACAGCCCTGCGGCCTGGCCAATGATCAGCGGCACCGCGATGGCACCCCCGTACATCAGCAGCACATGTTGCAGGCCCACCAGGATGAGTTGGAACAGCGGCAATGGCTGTCGGGGTGGCGCTACTGGAATGTAGGCCTTGCGTGACTCGGACATGCAGCACCTCGAGTTTTGTTTTTATTCTCGGATCCAAGCAGCAGGTATCAGGCGGTACGTTCCAGCACGACATGCTGGGTTACCGCCATGAAACCTGGCGCTCGATGCTTGCTTGTTGCGTAACACAGGCGCGTCGAGGCCTTTGGCTAGCGGCCTCTATGCGCCAGTCAGGTGCTCGGCAAGCCCACCCCAGCAAGGGAATGCCCTCGGGGGTGGGTTGGCCGGCGGGGTGTGGTCAGTTGACCGGGGCGCCTTTGGCGATCCAGTCACCCACCAGCTTGCGCTCTTCGGTGGTCATCTGGGTGATGTTGCCCAGCGGCATGATCTGGCTGGCCACGGCCTGCGCCTGGATGCGCGCAGCCTGGGCCTGGATCTGCTGCGGGGTGTCGAACATCACGCCGGCCGGGGCGGCGCTGAACAGTGGGCTGGTCGGTTTGGACGAATGGCACACGGTGCAGCGTTCCTGGATGACGTTGTGAATCTTGTCGAAACTCTCGCCACCTGCCTGGGCAGTCGCTTGCGCGGGGGCGGCGGCTTCAGCCGGTTTGGCCGCCTGCTCGGCGCGCAGCTCGGCGGCAGTCTTGCCGCCCACTGCCGTGGCTGGGAGTGGCTGGTACTCCACCTTCGCGGCAGCTTGCTCAGGGCTCACGGCCATTGGCCGGGGGCCGGTGACGTAGGCCAGGCAGATCATCGCCAGGGCGCCGGCGGGCAGGGTCCAGGCATACTTGTTGCTGTCGTGGCGCGTGTTGAAATAGTGGCGGATGAGCACCGCGGCCACGGCGATCCCGGCCAGGATCAGCCAGTTGTACTGGCTGCCATAGGTGCTGGGGAAGTGGTTGCTGATCATGATGAACAGCACCGGCAAGGTGAAGTAGTTGTTATGGCGCGAACGCAGCAGCCCCTTGGCCGGCAGCAACGGGTCGGGCGTGGTGTTGTTCTCGATCGCCGCCACCAGCTGGCGCTGGGCCGGCATGATGATGCGGAACACGTTGCCGACCATGATGGTGCCGATGATGGCGCCTGTGTGCAGGTAGGCGCCACGGCCGCTGAACACCAGGCTGAAGCCCCAGCAGGCCGCGATGATCAGCACGAACAGCACCGCACCCAGCAGCATGGGCTTTTTACCCAGCGGCGAGTCGCAGAGGAAGTCGTAGACGAACCAGCCGGCCACCAGCGAACCGATACCGATGGCCACGCCCTCGGCGCCGCTCAGGGTACTGCCCGGGGCCAGCAGGTACAGCGTTGGGTTCCAGTAGAACACCACGCACAGCAGGGCAATGCCGGACATCCAGGTGAAGTAGGCTTCCCATTTGAACCAGTGCAGGTTCTCGGGCATTTTCGGCGGTGCCAGCTTGTATTTTTCGAGGTGGTAGATACCCCCCCCGTGTATGGCCCACAAATCACCCGACAACCCATCGCGTGGGTTGCTGCGGTTGAGGTTGTTTTCCAGCCAGACGAAGTAGAACGATGCACCGATCCAGGCCACGCCGGTGATCATGTGAACCCAGCGAATGCTCAGGTTCAGCCACTCGTGAAGGTGTGCTTCCACAGTATGTACCTCTTGCCGACCACAGCCCCGGGACGATGACGGGGCATGACCGACCTTTTCTTATTGGTGGGGATTGAGGATCAGCATCTGCTCCTCGCTGAAGTAATGCTCATCGCAGTTGTTACCTGCACCACTGCGATCAACCACCAGGAAGTCATCCCGCTTTTCGATCGTCAGCACCGGGTGGTGCCAGACGCCGCGATGGTAATTGACGCCCTGCCTGCCATTACTGCGGAAGGCACGGACCAGACCTGATACAG
Source organism: Pseudomonas sp. S60 (assembly GCF_016647865.1). Taxonomy (NCBI): domain Bacteria; kingdom Pseudomonadati; phylum Pseudomonadota; class Gammaproteobacteria; order Pseudomonadales; family Pseudomonadaceae; genus Pseudomonas; species Pseudomonas sp. S60. The sequence continues at coordinate 25,703 of NZ_JACVVH010000041.1, forward strand.
GTGCATCGCCAATGGGCGCGACCACGATCAGAAAGGGGTTGCCGAGCAGCGGGATGAAAGCCTGGCTGCCCAGCGGATGGCGTTCCAGCATGCGCACGGTCAGCGGCATGTCCAGCGCTTCGGCGCGGAAGATGCTGATGATGGCGTTGTCTTCAGGCTCGGCGGTTTCGACCGTGGCGAGCTTGTGAAAGCGCATGGTCGAGCCGTTGTTGATCATGAAGTGGTCGCTGCCATCGGTTTCGATCACGTCACCGAAGGGGGCGAAGGCTTCTTTGGTCAGGGGCTCGATCATCAGGGTGCGCATGCGGTTATCTCTTCTGTTGTGCGTTGTTCTAAAGAATCGTCGGGGGTTACAGCTGCTGCAGGCGGAACAGGGCAATCTGGTTGATTTGCGTCAGCGCTTCGCGGAACTCGGCTTCGGGGTCGTTGTGAATACGCTGCTCGAATGCGGCCAGTATCTGGTGCCGGTTGCTGCCACGCACCGCCATGATGAACGGGAACTGGAACTTGGCTTTGTAGGCATCGTTCAGCTCGGTGAAGCGGGCGAACTCTGCCGCAGTGCACTGGTGGATGCCTGCACCGGCCTGTTCGTTGGTGCTCGATGCCGTCAGCTCGCCTTGCACGGCTGCCTTGCCGGCCAGATCCGGGTGGGCGTTGATCAAGGCCAGTTGGTCAGCGTGCGGTGCATCGAGCAGGATAGTGCTCATGCGCTGGTGCAGCGCTTCGACCTGGTCCAGCTCATGGGGCTGGCCCAGGTCGTACGCCTTTTCAGCGACCCAAGGCGAATGTTCGTAGATGTCGGCAAATGCCTCGACGAATGCTTCGCGGCCCAGGGTGGAGGGTTGCAGGGTGTTGAAAGCGGTCATCAGGCGTTCTCTTTGCGGTACGGGTGGGTGGCGTGCCAGTGGCGTGCGATGTCTACGCGCCGGGCAAACCAAACCTGCTCATGGCGCTTGGCGTAGTCGACGAAGCGCTTGAGCGCCGCCAGCCTTGCCGGGCGACCTACCAGGCGGCAGTGCAGGCCGATGGAGAGCATCTTGGGCGCTTCGGCGCCCTCGGCGTACAGCACGTCGAAGGCATCTTTCAGGTACTGGTAGAACTGTTCGCCGCAGTTGAACCCCTGCACCTGGGTGAAGCGCATGTCGTTGGTGTCCAGGGTGTACGGGATCACCAGGTGCGGTTTGCCGGTCGGGTTGCGGGGCTCCCAGTAGGGCAGGTCATCGTCGTAGGTGTCGCTGTCGTACAAAAAGCCGCCTTCTTCCATTACCAGGCGGCGGGTATTGGGGCCGGTACGGCCGGTGTACCAGCCCAGGGGGCGCTCGCCGGTGATTTCGGTGAGGATGCGGATGGCTTCGAGCATGTGCTCGCGTTCCTGGGCCTCGTCCATGTACTGGTAGTCGATCCAGCGGTAACCGTGGCTGCAGATCTCGTGGCCGGCGTCGGCCATGGCGCGGATCACGTCAGGGTGGCGCTGGGCTGCCATGGCCACGGCGAAGATGGTCAGCGGCACGCCGCTGTCCTTGAACAACTTGAGCAGGCGCCATACCCCGGCGCGGCTGCCATACTCGTAAAGCGACTCCATGCTCTGGTTACGCACACCCTGCAGCGGCTGGGCAGCGACCATTTCCGACAGGAAGGCTTCGGACTCCTTGTCACCGTGCAGGATGTTGCGCTCGCCGCCTTCCTCGTAGTTCAGCACGAACGACAGTGCAATACGGGCATTGCCTGGCCAGTGGGGGTGAGGAGGGGTGTTGCCATAACCGATCAGGTCGCGAGGATAGTCAGCGCTCACTGCAGTCTTCCTTCTTGTGCGTTTGTGCGGGGGTGGGCGGGCCGCGTCGCTGTGTCGCACCACCGGATGGGCTGATTGTATACAACTTATGAAATCTTTTGTAAGCCTGTTTTTCCGCATTTCTGCCCATTTGTCGCGTTCTGAACACTTGCAAGAAACCTGCCTGAATGGTCAGTTAATAATGCACGCCCCTGCGAGCCGGCTGCAACCGAGCTGCTTCTTGAGCTGAGACAATCGGTTCCTGGATGAGGTAGAAAATTGTGTACAATTCTGGCTTCAACTGTCTTAATGGCACTCGTCAGGCACACTGCGTGCGCTGTTGCGGTGCAGCGGTTGTGTACATTTTGCCCATTGATGAACAAGAGGCCACAAGCAGATGGGACGTTTGACCACGCACGTACTCGATGCCGCCCACGGCTGCCCGGGCAGCTCCATCAAGGTGGAGCTCTACCGCGTTGAAGGCCAGCAGCTGGAGCTGGTAAATACAGCGCTGACCAACAGTGATGGCCGCGTCGATGCGCCGCTGCTGCAAGGCGACAACTACCGCACGGGTGTGTACCAGCTGCAGTTCAGCGCCGGTGACTATTACCGCGCCCGCGGCACGCCATTGCCGGCCCAGGCGTTTCTGGATGTGGTGGTGCTGCGTTTTGGCATTGATGAACAGCAGGAGCACTACCATGTGCCGTTGCTGATCTCGCCGTACAGTTATTCGACTTATCGGGGGAGCTAGTGGGTCGCTAGACGCATCTTCGTAGGTCCTTGCCCGCCCTCACACTGGCGGGCTTTTTTATCTATCCCTGACGACTGCCTTGCCGGATATCGCGTCGGCGGGGGTGTAGATACCTGCCGGTCTTGAGCAGTGCATGATCTTCCACCCCTGCGCCGAGCGCGCCGGCCGAATTGAAGGTGAAACCTACCAGACGTGCTGGACCCTCCTCTTTCAGCCACTCTTGGCTCGCCAGCACATGCGCTGATGTGTTGGAAATTTCCCCCTTGCTATTACGCTCCGCGATCTTGAGATAGGCCTGAGCATGCTCGCGGCTGAGTGACTTATCACCGTGGCTGGCAAGATTTCTATTAACCTTCGACAGTTTCTCTATGAAGGGTGTAGTCGACAACTCACGCGTGCGCTCGTCAATCAACGCTCGTCCATCCACAAAGGCTGGTTCCCTGACTGTTGGGTGTTGAAATAGCGATTTTTTGGTGACCTCCCAACTGTCGAAGGCCTTTTGCCGTAGAGCTTGGAATCGGCCAGCCGCCCGACCTGTAACATCGATAAGATTGATAGGGTCATTCAAACAATAGGCATACGTATTAACACCGCCCTTTCCAAAGGGGCTCAACTCATCAGGCGTGAGAAACCTCATGAGCGACGGCTGATACATCCGGTGACCACTGCCCAGCGCATAAAAGCCTGGCAAGGGTTGCCGCAATTCACCGTTGAAGCCCAAGAGAGCGGTGTTCAGACCTCCTTGACCGTAACAGGTATAGGCTATTGCAGCTTTATTGCACACTGGCTCGACCTCCGGGATAAGCTGGGTTCCGTTGTACCAAGCCTTCTTCAGCCTTGCATCTGACAAAAATATCAGGCGGTGTGTATTTAGAATGCTGGCGGTATCGCTATCTCCTGTATAACTAAGGCGCTCAGACGCCTTAGTTATAAAAACTCATTTTATAAGAACACAAACTTCGCAATAAAGATCACGCACAGCACCCACAGGCTGGCGGAAACCTCTTTGTATTTGCCGGTGCCGGCCTTCAACGCCACATAACTGATAAAGCCCAGCGCAATGCCGTCGGCAACCGAAAAGGTCAGCGGCATCATGATCACCGTGACAATTGCCGGGATGCTGTCGGTGGCTTCGTCCCAATTGATGTGCGCCATGCTGCCCATCATCAGCATCGCCACGTAGATCAGGGCGCCGGCGGTGGCGTAGGCCGGGATCATGCCCGCCAGCGGGGCGAAGAACATGGCGGCGATGAACAGCGCGCCCACTACCACGGCGGTCAGGCCCGTGCGGCCCCCGGCCGCCACCCCGGCGGCGCTTTCAACGTAGCTGGTCACCGGCGGTACGCCGACCACGGCACCGAATACGCTCGAGGCACTGTCGGCCTTCAGCGCCTTGGACAGGTTTTCGATACGCCCGTCCGGCGCCACCAGGTTGGCCCGCTGGGCCACACCCATCAGCGTGCCCGCCGTGTCGAACATGTGCACGAACAGAAATGCCAGCACTACGCTGATCATGCTGACGTTGAACACACCGGCCACGTCCATGGCCATCCAGGTAGGGGCCAGGCTTGGCGGCATCGAGACCACGCCGCCGAACTTCACCAGGCCCAGGCCCCAGCCCGCCAAGGTAACGCCGATGATGCTGATCAGAATGGCGCCGAACACCCGCTTGTAGCTGAGGATGGCGATCAGCAGGAAGCACACGGCCGCCAGCAGCGGCGCCGGTTCGTGCAACGAGCCCAGCTTGATCAGTGTGGATGGGCTGGCAACGATGATGCCGGCGGTTTTCAGGCCGATCAGCCCGAGAAACAGGCCCACGCCCGCACCCATGGCGTGGCGCAGGCTCACAGGAATGCTGTTGAGCAGCCACTCGCGCACCCTGGACAGGGTCAGGAACATGAACAGCACGCCTGACACAAATACCGCGCCCAGCGCCGTTTCCCAGTTGTAGCCCATGGTGCCGACCACGGTGTAGGTGAAGAAGGCATTCAGGCCCATGCCAGGCGCCAGGCCAACCGGCCAGTTGGCGTACAGGCCCATCAGCAGGCAGCCCAACGCGGCGGCGATGCAGGTGGCGACAAACGCCGCCCCGTGGTCGATGCCGGCGTCGGCCATGATGTTGGGGTTGACGAAGATGATGTAGGCCATGGTGATGAACGTGGTCACCCCGGCGATAAGCTCGGTTCTGACGGTACTGCCGTGCTGCCTGAGTTTGAAGATGCGTTCCAGCCAGCCCGTTTCGCGGGGCGGTGCAGCATCCAGCAGGGGGGCTTCGGATTTGCGGCTTTCCACAGCGAGTACTCCTCAAGTCTTTCTTGTTGTTATGGAGCCCGTTGTCCTGAGCAATGCACTTGGCGGCTCCGAGAGGGGTGGCAGTCACCGGTTTTTTGTTGACCTATAGGTCAGGAAACTGACAGGGCGATTATGCGTTTGTGTACAAAGAATGCAAATACTGTTTTTTATTTTGTATGCGCAGTGCGCCGTACATTCGCTATATGCGCAAAAGGCCACCTGCAGAAACGGCTCAGCCTGTGTACAATGACGCCATACCTTCCTTCATGCTCGAGCGCCCATGAACGACCAGCTGCAACCTCTGAAAAAACCTGCGCGTGCCGGCAAGGCCGGCCGCAGTGGCACCCAGGACGACATTGTCTACGCGCACATTTTCGAGGCCATCCTGGAGCAGCGCCTGGCGCCGGGCACCAAGTTGAGCGAGGAAGCCCTGGGCGAGATCTTCGGCGTCAGCCGTACCATCATCCGCCGCGCCCTGTCGCGTCTGGCCCATGAAAGCGTGGTGCTGCTACGGCCCAACCGCGGCGCAGTGGTGGCCAGCCCCACGGTGGAAGAGGCGCGCCAGGTGTTTTTCTCGCGGCGTATGGTGGAACGGGCCATCACTGAACTGGCGGTGCAGCACGCCACCGCCGAACAACTGGCCGAGCTGCGCCACATGGTGCGAGAAGAGCGCGACAGCTTTTCCCGGGGTGATCGCGGCGCAGGTATTCGCCTCTCCGGCGAATTCCACCTCAAGCTGGCCGAGGCTGCAGGCAATGCGCCGTTGGTGAGTTTCCAGCGCAGCCTGGTATCGCAAACCTCGTTGATCATCGCTCAGTACGAAAGCGGCAACCGTTCGCACTGTTCGTACGATGAGCACATGCAACTGATCGATGCCATCGAGGCGCGCGATGCGGCCCAGGCGGTGAGCCTGATGATGCACCATATGGATCACATCGACAGCAAGCTGAACCTGGACGAAGAAAGCGCCTCGGACGACCTGCATGCGGTGTTCTCCCATTTGCTGAAGAAACCCAAGGTGGCAGCCAAAGGCTGACACCTTGCGGGTGCATCAGGCATCGCGTTGATGCACGCAGCGCCCTGCTGCGTAGGTTTCGCGAATGGTGCGGTCATCGCCCAGGGTGGTGAGCACGAACAATGTTTCCTCGATGCTCTTGGACTGCTGGATCCGGTAGTCCAGCAGTGGCGTGGCTTTGTAGTCCAGCACCACGAAGTCCGCGTCGTTACCCGGGCGCAGGCTGCCGATCCGGTCGTCCAGGCGCAGCGCGCGGGCACCGCCCAAGGTGGCCAGGTACAGCGATTTGTACGGGTGCAGGCGCGCGCCCTGCAGTTGCATCACCTTGTAGGCCTCATTCAGGGTGTTGAGCAGGGAGAAACTGGTGCCGGCACCCACGTCGGTACCCAGGCCCACATTGACCTTGAAGCGCTCGGCCTGGGGCAAGTTGAACAGGCCACTGCCCAGGAACAGGTTGGAAGTGGGGCAGAACGCCACTGCCGAACCGGTATCTGCCAGGCGCTGGCATTCTTCGTCGCACAAGTGCACGCCATGGGCAAACACCGAGCGCTCGCCCAGCAGCTCGAAGTGGTCGTACACATCCAGGTAGCCTATCTGTTCCGGGAACAGCGATTTTACCCAGTCGATTTCCTTCAGGTTTTCCGACAGGTGCGTGTGCAGGTACACCCCAGGGTGCTCCTTGAGCAGCCGCCCGGCCATGGCCAGTTGCTCGGGCGTGCTGGTCGGCGCGAAGCGGGGGGTAACGGCGTAGTGCAGGCGGCCCTTGCCGTGCCAGCGCTCGATCAGGGCCTTGCTCTGGGCATAACCCGACTCGGCGGTGTCGGTGAGGTAGTCCGGTGCGTTGCGGTCCATCATCACTTTGCCGGCAATCAGGCGCAGGTCCAGGCGTTCTGCTTCTTCGAACAGGGCATTGACCGATTCAGGGTGCACGCTGCCGAACACCAGCGCGGTGGTGGTGCCGTTACGCAGCAGCTCCTTCAGGAAGATTTTCGCGACGTTATCGGCGTGGTCCTTGTCGGCGAACTGCTTTTCACAGGGGAAGGTGTAGGTGTTCAGCCAGTCCAGCAGCTGCTCGCCGTAGGAGCCGATCATGCCGGTCTGCGGGAAGTGGATATGGGTGTCGATGAAGCCCGGGGTAATCAGCGCGTCCGGGTAGTGCTCCACCGGCATGTCGGCCGGCAGGGTCGGCAGCAGGTCGGCAGCGTGGCCCACGGCGCTGATGCGCCCCTGATCGACCACCAGCAGGCCATCTTCGAAGTACGCGTGGGAGGCCTCCAGGCCGACCTCGGCGGGGTCGGCGATGCTGTGCAGGATGGCGGCACGGTAGGCTTTGCGGGTAACGGTCATATCACACTCGTCAAATAGCTTGGCTGCGCCGGGAAGGCGGCAGCAACTGGGCAATGGGGCCGGCATTGGCGGCAGCGTCGTGCTGGCCGAAGCGGGCGTTGTAGGTGGCGATGATTTCGCCGGCGATGGACACGGCAATCTCGATCGGCAGCTTGCCTTTGACCTCCGCCAGGCCCATGGGGCAGCGCATGCGCGCGATCACCGCAGGGTCATGGCCGCGCTCGCGCAGGCGATGCTCGAACTTCACACGCTTGGTTTTCGAGCCGATCAGGCCGAACCAGGTGAAGTCGTTACGCTTGAGGATGGCGGCGGTCAGTTCGAGGTCAAGCGGGTGGTTGTGGGTCATGACGATGCAGTAGCTGCCCGGCGGCAGGTGCTGCACTTCGTCTACCGGCTCTTCACTCACAACCTGGGTAACCCCGTCGGGGATGAAGGCCGGAAACTCCTGCGCGCGCGAATCGATCCAGCGCACCCGGCAGGGCAGGGCAGCCAGCAAGGGTACCAGAGCGCGGCCCACATGGCCCGCGCCGAACACCGCGATGTGCGCCTGCACCGTGGCCATGGGTTCGAACAGCAACACGGTGACGCCACCGCAGCACTGGCCCAGGCTGGCGCCCAGGCTGAAGCGCTCCAGGTGTGGCGAGGTGCGCTGCTCGTCGAGCATCTGCCGGGCGATGTGCAGGGCCTTGTATTCCAGGTGGCCGCCACCGATGGTGTCGAACAGCCCGGTGGCACTGACCACCATCTTCGAGCCGGCATTGCGCGGGGTGGAGCCGCGCTCCTCGATGATGGTCACCAGCACGCAGGCTTCGCCACGGGCCTGGTGGTCGGCAAGGGCATTGATCCATTGATGCATGATGCAGCCCTCAGTGGTTCACAGTGTCCAGTTCGAGCACCGCCGGTTGTACGGCAGCCCCCGCCTTGCGCATCTGTTCACAGCCCCACAACACCCGCTCCGGCGTCGCCGGTGCATCCACCTGTGGCTGTACCCGGTAATCGGCAATGCTGGCCACGGCATCCTTGATCGCACACCAGGCAGCGATGCCGAGCATGAAGGGGGGCTCACCCACGGCCTTGGAATGGAACACCGTGTCCTCCGGGTTCTTGCGGTTTTCCACCAGCTTCACCCGCAGGTCCAGCGGCATGTCGGCCACGGCCGGGATCTTGTAGCTGGCCGGGCCATTGGTCATCAGCTTGCCTTTGCTGTTCCACACCAGTTCCTCGGTGGTCAGCCAGCCCATGCCCTGGATGAAGCCGCCTTCCACCTGGCCGATGTCGATGGCCGGGTTCAGCGAGTCACCTACGTCGTGGAGAATGTCGGCGCGCAACATGCGGTACTCGCCGGTCAGGGTGTCGATCACCACTTCCACGCAGGCGGCGCCAAACGCGTAGTAATAGAAAGGCCGGCCACGTGCCTGGCTGCGGTCATAGAAGATCTTCGGCGTGCGGTAAAAGCCCGTGGTGGACAGCGACACCTGGCCGAAATACGCCTGTTGCACCAGCTGTTCGAAGCTCACGAGCTGTTCGCGCACGCGTACGTGGCCATTGCGAAACTCCACGTCTTCCTCGGTGACCTGGTAATGGCGGGCGGCGAATTCGGTCAGCCGTTTTTTCAGAATTTCTGCTGCGTTCTGCGCCGCCTTGCCGTTCAGGTCGGCCCCGCTGGAGGCTGCCGTTGGCGAGGTGTTGGGCACCTTGTCCGTATTGGTGGCGGTGATCTGTATGCGGCTGATATCCACCTGGAACACCTGCGCGACCACTTGCGCCACCTTGGTGTTCAGCCCCTGGCCCATTTCGGTGCCGCCGTGGTTCAGGTGGATGCTGCCGTCGGTATAGATGTGGATCAGCGCCCCGGCCTGGTTGAGGAACGTGGCGGTGAACGAGATACCGAATTTGACCGGGGTCAGCGCCAGGCCCTTTTTCAGTACCGGGCTGGCAGCGTTGAAGCGGCGGATGGCCTCGCGGCGTTCGGCGTAATCGCAGCTGGCTTCCAGCTCGGCCGTCATCTCCTCGAGCATGTTGTGCTCGACCGTCTGGTAGTAATGGGTGACGTTGCGCTCGGTCTTGCCGTAGTAGTTGGCCTTGCGCACGCTCAGCGGGTCGAGCCCCAGATACCGGGCGATGTGGTCCATGACCTGTTCGATGGCCACCATCCCCTGCGGCCCGCCGAAACCACGGTAGGCCGTGTTGGAGGCGGTGTTGGTCTTGCAGCGGTGCCCGTGCACGGTGGCATCGCCCAGGTAGTAGGCGTTGTCGGAGTGGAACATGGCGCGGTCCACGATCGAGCCGGACAGGTCGGGCGAGTAGCCGCAGTTGCCGGCCAGGTCGAGGTTGATGCCGTGCAGCCGGCCGGTGGCATCGAAGCCCACGTCGTATTCCACGTAGAACGGGTGGCGCTTGCCGGTCATGGTCATGTCTTCGACCCGTGGCAGGCGCATCTTGGTGGGCTGGCCGGTCAGGCGGGCGATGACGGCGCACAGGCAGGCGGGGCTGGCGGCCTGGGTTTCCTTGCCGCCGAAGCCGCCGCCCATGCGGCGCATGTCCAGCACCACTTTGTGCATGGGCACGTCCAGCACTTCGGCCACCAGCTTCTGCACTTCGGTAGGGTTCTGGGTGGAGCAATAGACGATCATGCCGCCGTCTTCGCTGGGCATTACCGATGAGATCTGCGTTTCGAGGTAGAAGTGCTCCTGGCCGCCGATGTGCAGGGTGCCTTGCAGCCGGTGCGGGGCACTGGCCAGTGCCGCTGCGCTGTCGCCGCGCTGGTGGGTGTGGCTGTCGAGCACAAAATGCTTGTTGCGCAGTGCCTGTACCACGTCCAGCACCGGCTCCAGGTCTTCGTACTCGACGATGGCGGCCAGGGCCGCGCGGCGCGCAGTGTCCAGGTCGCGCGCGGCCACCGCCAATACCGGCTGGCCGAAGAACTCGACCTTGTCGATGGCCAGCAGCGGGTCACCTGCCACCACTGGGCCGATGTCCTTGAGGCCTGGGATGTCTTCATGGGTGATGGCGATGCGTACACCTTCGAAGGCATAGCACGGCGTGGTGTCTATTCGCACGATGCGGGCGTGGGCCCGGTCGGCGGTACGGGCGTAGACATGCAACTGGTTGGGAAACTCCAGGCGGTCGTCGATGTAAACCGCCTCGCCGGCCACGTGCTTGTCGGCGCTATCGTGCTTGACGCTGCGCCCCACACCGGTGGTGAGGTCCTGGCTGAACAGCTCGGCCATCTCGGCCTGGCTCTTGGCGATCTGATGGTTAGACATAAGCGGTCACCCGGGTTTCGATGTGCGGCGATTGCTGTTCGATGAAGTATTTGCGCAACAGGTTTTGAGCGGCGAGCAAGCGGTATTGCTGGCTGGCGCGGAAGTCGCTGAGTGGCGTGAAGTCCTCGGCCAGGGCCTGGCAGGCCCGCTCCACAGTGGCCTGGTTCCAGGCAGCGCCGCATAGGGCGGCCTCGCAGGCACGGGCGCGCTTGGGGATGGCCGCCATGCCGCCAAACGCAGCCCGGGCCTCACGCACCACGCCGTTTTCGATACGCAGGTTGAAGGCCGCGCACACCGCAGAGATATCGTCGTCCAGGCGCTTGGAAACCTTGTAGGCGCGGAATGCCCATTCACGGTTGGCCCGCGGCACCAGGATCTTCTCGATGAACTCGCTTTCCTGCCGTGCGGTGACGCGGTAGTCGATGAAGTACTGCTCCAGTGGCAAGGTCCGCTGGCGTTCGCCCTGGCGCAGCACAACCTGCGCATCCAGGGCGATCAGCAAGGGTGGGGAGTCACCGATGGGCGAGGCATTGCCGATGTTGCCGCCCAGCGTGCCCTGGTTGCGGATCTGCAGCGAGGCGAACCGATGCAGCAGGGCACCGAAGTCCGGGTAATCGTCATGCAGGGCGCTATAGCAGTCGGTCAGGCTCGCGGCTGCGCCGATCTCCAGGTAGGTGGCGGTTTTCTCGATGCGCTTGAGTTCGGCCACGTGGCCCACGTAGATCATCACCGGCAGCGTCTTGTGAAACTGCGTGACTTCCAGCGCCAGGTCGGTGCCGCCAGCCAGCAGGCGTGCCTCAGGGTGCGAGCTGTACAGGTCGGCCAGGTCGGCCACGGTGAGTGGCACCAGGCAGCGCTTGTCGCCGCTGTTCAGCTCCCCGGTCTGAGTGGGGGCAATGGCCTTGAGGCGGGCGATGGTGTGGGCCCGCTGCTCATCGAACTGGTCGCGGCACGGTTGGCTGCAGCTCGCCTGGGCGGCATCGAGGATGGGCCGATAGCCGGTGCAGCGGCACAGGTTACCGGCCAGGGCTTCCTGGGCACGCTGCAGGTCGGGGCCGTCGCTGTTTTTTTGCAGCGCGAACAGCGACATCACAAAGCCTGGGGTGCAGAAGCCGCACTGCGAGCCGTGGCAGTCGGCCATGGCCTGCTGCACGCTGTGCAACTGGCCCTGGTGCTTGAGGTCTTCGACGCTGATCAGTTGCTTGCCATGCAGGCTGGAAACGAACGTAAGGCAGGCGTTGAGGCTGCGGTAGCGCAAGCTGTCGGTGCCACCGGGGCCGGTGGTGAGTTCGCCGACGACCACGGTGCAGGCGCCGCAGTCGCCACTGGCGCAGCCTTCCTTGGTACCGGTCTTGCCCAGCGGGCCGCGCAGGTATTCAAGCACGGTCATGTTCGGGTCCAGGGCGTGCTCGCTGCGCAGCACCTGGTTGACGAGAAACTGGATCACGGGGTGACCTCGCAGAGGATTTTATTGTTGTTGGGCCGACTCTAAGCAACACCCGTGTTTCGGGTCAATAATTTTCTGACTCAAAGGTCAGGAAATGATGCGCGGTCAGACCCAAGCGGGTGCTTCATGCTTGTTACAAGCATAGATCGCGCCGACCTGGCAGCTGTCCCATCGGTCAAATAAACCCGATGCCCCCTCTGCGCTACGCGTATGCAATTACGCTACACTTCGCCCCTTGTGCCCAGTTCAATGATTTTGAAGGAAAACCATGACGTTCAAGGCCCCGGACAGCCTCTCCGAGCAGATTGCCGACTACCTGGCCGAGCGCATCATTCGCGGCGAGCTGGCGCCGGGCGAGCGCATTCAAGAGCTGAAGGTTACCCAGGCCCTCAACGTCAGCCGCGGTTCGGTGCGCGAGGCGCTGCTGATCCTCGAACGCCGCCATCTGATCGCCATTCTGCCGCGCCGCGGGGCCCACGTGACCGAGCTGGACGAGCGCAGCGTGCGCAGCCTGTGTGCGCTGATGAGCGAGTTCTATATTCTGCTGGGCAATGCCGTTGCACAAAAATGGCGCCTGGAGGCCGACTTGCGCCCCTTTCTGGCCATTCAGCAGCGCTTGCAACTAGCCCATGAGCAGCGGGACATCGAAGCGTTCGTGGCCGAGAGCTTTGCGGTTATGCGCGCCGCTTACCCCTTCGCCGACAACCCCTTCCTGCAGGAAACAGTCGAAAACCTGCAGCCTGCCATGAGCCGCGCCTACTACCTGTCGCTGGACCAGCGCCAGGCCAGCATGAACGATTACCTGGACCTGTTCGCCCGCCTGCTCGACGCCGTGGTCGTGCGTGACCTGCCGCGCATTCGTGAGGTGCTCACCGCCTACGGCCAGCGCAGTTGCGAGCTGGTGCTGGCGGCGCTGGGCCGAGGCTGACCGATGCGCCTGAAGTGCATTCGGCTGGCGGGGTTCAAGTCGTTCGTCGACCCGACCACGGTGAATTTCCCCAGCAACATGGCCGCAGTGGTGGGCCCCAATGGCTGTGGCAAGTCCAACATCATTGACGCGGTGCGCTGGGTGATGGGCGAGAGCTCGGCCAAGAACTTGCGCGGCGAGTCGATGACCGATGTCATCTTCAACGGCTCCAGCGGCCGCAAGCCGGTCAGCCAGGCCAGCATCGAACTGGTATTCGACAACAGCGAAACCACACTGGTGGGCGAATACGCCGCCTATGCGGAAATCTCGATCCGCCGCAAGGTCACCCGCGACGGGCAGAACAGCTATTACCTGAACGGCACCAAGTGCAGGCGCCGGGATATCACCGACATCTTTCTGGGCACAGGCCTGGGCCCACGCAGCTACTCGATCATCGAGCAGGGCATGATCTCCAAGCTGATCGAGGCCAAGCCCGAGGAACTGCGCAACTTCATCGAAGAAGCGGCCGGTATTTCCAAGTACAAGGAGCGCCGCCGCGAAACCGAGAACCGCATCCGCCGCACCCAGGAAAACCTTGCCCGCCTGACCGACCTGCGCGAAGAGCTGGAGCGCCAGCTGGAGCGCCTGCAGCGCCAGGCCCAGGCAGCAGAGAAGTACCGTGAGTTCAAGGCCCAGGAGCGGCAGTTGAAGGCACGGTTGTCGGCGTTGCGCTGGCGCGACCTGGACGAGCGGGTGCGCCAGCGCCAGGCGGTGATCGGCGACCAGGACGTGTCCCACGAGGCGTTGGTGGCCGAGCAACGCAATGCTGACGCCAGCATCGAGCGGCTGCGCGATGGCCATCATGAATTGTCCGAGCGCTTCAATCAGGTGCAGGGCCGCTTCTATTCGGTGGCCGGCGACATTGCCCGGGTGGAGCAGAGCATTCAACATGGCCAGCAGCGTCTGCGCCAGTTGCAGGACGACTTCAAGGAAGCGGAGCGTACGCGCCTGGAAACCGAGTCGCACCTGGGCCACGACCGCACCCTGCTCGCAACCCTGGGTGAAGAGCTGGCCATGCTCGAGCCTGAGCAGGACATGACGGTTGCCGCTGCCGAACTGTCGGCCGCAGCCCTGGAAGAAGCCGAGGCCGGCATGCAGGGTTGGCAGGAGCAATGGGACAGCTTCAACAGCCGTTCTGCCGAGCCGCGGCGCCAGGCCGAGGTGCAGCAGGCGCGCTTGCAGCAACTTGAAACCAGCCTGGAGCGCCTGGCAGACCGTCAGCGCAAGCTGGGCGAGGAGCGTGCGCAGTTGGGTGAAGACCCACAGGGCGCGGCCATGCTCGAATGGGCCGAACAAGTGGCCAGCAGTGAATTGCTGCTGGACGAACTGCAGCTCGACGAACAACAGCTGGTAGAACACCTGGAACGTGTGCGCGAGCAATTGCAGCAAGCGGGGCAGGCCCAGCAGCAGGCCCAGGGTGACCAGCAGCGCCTGGGCGGCCGCTTGGCGTCGCTGGAGGCGTTGCAGCAGGCCGCCCTTGAACCGGGCACCGGGGCTACCGAGTGGCTGCAGGCGCGCGGCCTGAGCAACCTCCCGCGCCTGGCCGAAAGCGTGCGGGTAGAGCCGGGCTGGGAGCTGGCTGTGGAAGCGGTGCTGGGCGCCGACTTGCAGGCTGTACTGGTGGAGGATTTCGACCAGTTGGACCTGGCCGGCCTTGAGCAAGGCGAACTGTGCCTGCTGGAGGCAGGGGGTGAGGCGGCGCCCATACCTGGGAGTTTACTGGCCAAAGTACAGGGGCACGCCGACCTGGCCCCCTGGCTTGCGCAGGTGCAACCGGTGGAGGACCTGGCCGAGGCGCTGAGGCGGCGGGCCACGCTGGCGCCGGGCCAGAGCCTGGTGAGCCGTGACGGCTATTGGGTAGGGCGGCGCTTCTTGCGGGTCCGGCGCGGTGGCAGCGGCGAAGGCGGGGTGCTGGCCCGCGGGCAAGAAATCGAGCAATTGCAACAACAGCAGCTGCTGCAGGCGGACGCCTTGCAGCAGCTTGAGCAGCAGGCCCAGGCCCTGCGCGAACAGCAGCAGGCGCTGGAGGCGCAGCGCGAGCAACTGCGCCGCCGCGCCCAGGAAGAGAATCGCCTGCTCGGTGAGCTCAAGGCCAGCCTGTCGGCAGGGCGCGCCCGCGCCGAACAGGTGGAACTGCGGCGTCGCCGGTTGCAGGAAGAGCTGGCCGAGCTGGAAGAGCAACGCACCCTTGAGCACGAACAGTTGGGCGAGTCCCGGCTGCTGCTGGAGGAGGCCCTGGAGCTGATGGCACAGGACACCGAGCAGCGCGAGCAGTTGATGGCGTCGCGTGACCGGCTGCGTGAGGGCCTGGACCGGCTGCGCCAGGACGCGCGCCAGCACAAGGACCACGCCCACCAGCTGGCCGTGCGCCTGGGCTCGCTGCGGGCCCAGCATGACTCCACCCGCCAGGCCCTGGAGCGCCTGGAGCTGCAGGCGGCACGCCTGAGTGAGCGGCAGGAGCAATTGAGCCTGAACCTGGAGGAGGGTGAAGCACCCCTCGAAGAACTGCGCCTCAAGCTCGAAGAACTGCTGGAACGGCGCATGGGGGTCGACGAGGAAATGCGCCAGGCCCGCCTGCACATGGATGAGGCCGACCGCGAACTGCGCGATGCCGAAAAACGCCGCACCCAGGCCGAGCAACAGGCCCAGTTGCTGCGCGGCCAGCTTGAACAGCTGCGCCTGGAATGCCAGGGCCTGGATGTACGCCGCAACACGTTGCAGGAGCAGCTGCTCGCCGACGGTTATGACCTGCAAGGCGTGCTGGCTACGCTTGAACCAGAAGCCACCGAGCCGGGCACCGAGCAGGCATTGGAGCAACTGGACGCGCGCATCCAGCGCCTGGGCGCCATCAACCTGGCGGCCATCGAAGAATACGAGCAGCAGTCTGAGCGCAAGCGCTACCTCGACGCCCAGGATGCCGACCTGGTGGAAGCGCTGGAAACCCTGGAAAACGTCATCCGCAAGATCGACAAGGAGACCCGCAACCGCTTCAAGGATACCTTCGATCAGATAAATGCCGGATTACAGGCACTTTTCCCAAAAGTTTTCGGTGGTGGCAGCGCTTATCTGGAACTGACGGGCGAAGATTTACTCGATACAGGGGTGACGATCATGGCGCGCCCCCCGGGCAAGAAGAACAGCACCATCCATTTGCTGTCCGGCGGCGAGAAGGCACTGACGGCACTGGCGCTGGTTTTCGCCATTTTCAAGTTGAACCCGGCACCGTTCTGCATGCTCGACGAAGTCGACGCACCGCTGGACGATGCCAACGTCGGGCGGTATGCCCGCCTGGTGAAGGATATGAGTGAAAGCGTGCAGTTC
The DNA here is from genome assembly GCF_016647865.1 of Pseudomonas sp. S60. NCBI lineage: Bacteria > Pseudomonadati > Pseudomonadota > Gammaproteobacteria > Pseudomonadales > Pseudomonadaceae > Pseudomonas > Pseudomonas sp. S60. The sequence goes on from NZ_JACVVH010000041.1 coordinate 41,880, forward strand.
ATCTACATCACCCACAACAAGATCGCCATGGAAATGGCCGATCAGCTGATGGGGGTGACCATGCATGAACCGGGTTGTTCACGTCTTGTTGCAGTTGATGTGGAGGCGGCCATGGCCATGGTCGACGGGTGATACGCAGCCCTGAGGGCGAATTGTGCGGTGAAATACCCCTGTCATGTGTGACAGACGGTGTAAAGTTGTCTTTGGTCGTGCTAGCTTAATGTCACTCGTTTTTTGCGTGGGTAAAACGCCTGTCAGAACATAGAGTTGGCGCCACGTGTTAAAGGCCTTTGAAGCCTTTGTTTTCAAGCATATTTTTATTAGAGGCACGGGATTACATGGAAATCGGTCTGCGCGAGTGGCTGATCGTCATCGGCATCATTGTCATTGCCGGTATTCTTTTCGACGGCTGGCGCCGCATGCGCGGCGGCAAGGGCAAGTTGAAATTCCGTCTGGACCGCAGTTACTCCAATGTGGCGGACGATGAGGGTGGCAGCGCCGAGGTGCTCGGCCCTTCCCGCGTGCTGGATAACCACAAGGAGCCTGAGCTGGACGAAAGCGACTTGCCGTCGCTCAGCGCGTCGGGCCGCGACCGCGAACGCGAAGTGAAGCCGGTCAAAGCCAGCAAGCGTCCCAAGCGTGCCGCAGCGGCGGCAGATGCCCCGCGTGGCGACCTGGGCCTTGCCGCCGAACCCCGCGAAGCGGACCTGTTTGCCGACAGCGATGACGACTTCGCCGCGGACAATACCCGCAACACGTCCACCGCGCCTGCCAACACCAGCGTGAAGGAGCTGCCGCCTGCCGAAGAGGTGCTGGTGATCAGCGTTATCTCCCGCGACGACGGCGGCTTCAAAGGCCCGGCATTGTTGCAGAACATTCTGGAAAGCGGCCTGCGCTTCGGCGAAATGGACATCTTCCACCGCCACGAAAGCATGGCCGGTCACGGTGAAGTGCTGTTCTCCATGGCCAACGCCGTGAAGCCAGGCGTGTTCGACCTGGATGACATCGACCACTTCAGCACCCGTGCCGTCAGCTTCTTCCTGGGGCTGCCAGGCCCTCGTCACCCGAAGCAGGCCTTCGACGTGATGGTGGCCGCAGCACGCAAGCTGGCCCACGAACTCAACGGCGAGCTCAAGGACGACCAGCGCAGTGTGCTGACCGCCCAGACCATCGAGCACTACCGCCAGCGCATTGTCGAGTTCGAGCGCCGGGCGCTGACCCAGAAGCGTTGATGTGCCCAAGTGGATAGGTCTGGCCAAGCCCTGTCCACCCTGTTTCAAGTGCAAGAGCAGCCCAGTGCTGCTCTTTTGCTTTGCAAGAGATCCTGAAAATGACCGCCGAAACCCGTATCCACGAACTGCGTGCCGAGCTCGACCAGCACAACTACCGCTATTACGTGCTCGACGAGCCCAGTGTTCCCGATGCCGAATACGACCGCCTGTTCAACGAGCTCAAGGCGCTTGAGGCGGATAACCCGCACCTGGTCACCCCTGACTCGCCTACCCAGCGCGTCGGTGGGACGGCACTGGCTGCGTTCAGCCAGGTGCGTCACGAAGTGCCCATGCTCAGCCTGGGCAACGCTTTCGAAGAGGCTGACCTGCGTGAATTCGGGCGCCGCGTGGTCGAGGGCCTCGACCTGCCCGGTGCGGTGGACTACAGCTGCGAACCGAAGCTTGACGGCCTGGCGGTCAGCCTGCTTTATCGGGATGGCCACTTGGTGCAGGGCGCAACCCGGGGCGATGGCACTACCGGCGAGGATATCAGCGCCAACGTGCGCACCGTACGCAACATTCCCCTCAAGCTGCAGGGCCAAGGCTGGCCAGCAGTGCTTGAAGTGCGTGGCGAGGTCTTCATGAGCAAGGCCGGCTTCGACCGGCTGAACGCGACCCAGGCCGAGGCCGGGGGCAAGACCTTCGCCAACCCGCGCAACGCCGCTGCCGGCAGCCTGCGCCAACTGGATTCGAAAATCACTGCCAGCCGGCCCCTGGAGTTCTGCTGCTATGGCGTTGGCCAGGTGGCTGCACCCATCGCCGACAGCCATATCGGCACGCTTGAGCAGCTCAAGGCCTGGGGCCTGCCCATCAGCCGCGAGTTGCGCCACGCAGCAGGCATCGAGCAGTGCCTTGAGTACTACCGCGACATCGGTGAGCGGCGCAACAGCCTGCCCTATGAAATCGACGGCGTGGTGTTCAAGGTCAACAGCCTGGCCAGCCAGCGCGAGCTGGGGTTCCGCGCGCGTGAGCCGCGCTGGGCCATCGCCCACAAGTTCCCCGCCATGGAGGAGCTCACCGAGGTGCTGGACGTCGAGTTCCAGGTGGGGCGTACGGGGGCGGTGACGCCGGTGGCGCGCCTGAAACCGGTGAAGGTGGCCGGCGTGACGGTGTCCAACGCCACGCTGCATAACATGGACGAGATCGCCCGCCTGGGCTTGCGCATCGGCGATACCGTCATCATCCGGCGTGCCGGGGACGTGATCCCTCAGGTGATGCAGGTGGTGCTGGAGCGCCGCCCCGAGCACGCCCGCCCGGTGCAGGTGCCCAGCCAGTGCCCGGTGTGTGGGTCGCAGGTAGAGCGTACCCAGTTGGTCAAGCGCAGCAAGGGCAAGGAAACCACCAGCGAAGGTGCGGTGTACCGCTGTGTCGGCCGCCTGGCCTGCGGTGCCCAGCTCAAGCAGGCGATTATCCATTACGTTTCGCGCCGCGCCATGGACATCGACGGCCTGGGCGAGAAGAGCGTCGAGCAGCTGGTGGATGAAGGCCTGATCGCCTCGCCTGCAGACCTGTACAAGCTCGAGTTCGACCAGGTGGTGGGCCTGGAAGGCTTTGCCGAAGTGTCCAGCAAAAAACTGCTGGATGCCATTGCAGCCAGCAAGCAACCCACCCTGGCACGCTTCATCTACGCCCTTGGCATTCCGGATGTGGGCGAGGAAACCGCCAAGGTGCTGGCCCGTTCGCTGGGCAGCCTGGCGCGCGTGCAGCAAGCCTTGCCGCAGGTGCTTACCTACCTGCCTGATATCGGCCTGGAGGTGGCGTATGAAATTCACAACTTCTTTGAAGACGAGCACAACCAGAAGGTTATCCAGCAACTTCTGGACAGTGGTATGCAATTGCAGGATGAAGGTGAGTTGGCTGCCGAGTTTGCCGCCAGCACCACACTTGCCGGCCTGATTGCCAAGCTGGACATTGCCTCCGTTGGCCCAACCGGGGCTGAAAAGCTGGTGGCCAAGCTCGATAGCCTGGACAAGATCATCGCCGCCGACGGTATCGACCTGCGCCAGGCGCTCAATACCAAACAGGCTGACGCTGTGCGTGAGTTTTTCCGTGATGCTGCCAATCAGCAATTGGCCCGCGATATCGAAGCCCAGTTGCTGGCCTTCGGCATGCATTGGCACAGCGAGAAGAAAGTGGCAGAAGGCTTGCCGCTGGCCGGTCAAACCTGGGTGCTCACCGGTTCCCTCGAGCGCATGAGCCGGGACATTGCCAAGGACAAGCTGGAGAGCCTGGGGGCGAAGGTGGCAGGCTCCGTCTCTGGCAAGACCCACTGCGTGGTCGCAGGCCCCGGTGCAGGCTCCAAGCTGGCCAAGGCCAGCGAGTTGGGGCTCAAGGTGCTGGATGAAGAGGCGTTCGTGGCGTTTTTGGCCGGGCACGGTATAACGGCCTGATAATCCCAAGCTGCCTCACTCCGCCCCCGTAGGAGCGAGCGCAGCTCGCGATGCGCCGCGCGGGCGGCGCTTGATCT